>JAOZRQ010000046.1 GCA_029940115.1 Desulfobacterales bacterium | reverse complement strand
CTACGGGACAAAAAGACAGTTGGAAATCGGGTTCCCGGCAATGAATTGCCGGGCTATTCTCAATTATCCCTACGGACATTCTAAATTCTGAGCCCGCCGTCAATCTCAAGGACTCTGCCGTTGACGTAGTCGCATTCGATGATGAACCGAACTGTCTGGGAGATCTCCTTCATTTCGCCCATTCTGCCGGCCGGAATCTGGGCCACGATTTTGTCCTTCATCTTCTGGTCAATCTTATCCGTCATTTCGGTTCGGATGTACCCCGGTGCGATGGCCGCCGCCCGGATGCCGGCCCGGGCAAGCTCCTTGGCCCAAGTCACGGTCATGGCTGCCACACCCGCCTTTGTTGCCGAGTAGTTGGTCTGTCCGAAATTCCCCTCCCGGCTCACGGACGAAATATTGATGATCAGGCCCCTCACCCCGTGTTTTGTCATCTGTGCCGCGGCCTCTCTGCCGCAGAGAAAGACACCGGTGAGGTTCACGTCAATCACCTTCTGCCATTTGGAAAGGGGGAATGTTGCCAGCTCATCGCCTTTCTGCTTGATGAACAGACCGTCCGCGGTGATGCCGGCGTTGTTCACCAGAACATCCGGTGCGCCATTCTCAGCGGTGTATGTCTCGAAGAACGCCACAACATCCGCCTCATTCGTGACATCCAGAATGCTGCCCGGAATGCCGGTCTCATTCTTCAGCGCATCCAAATTCTCCTGAACGACATCCACCACATAAGGCTTTGCCCCGTATGCCTTCAGGTCCACCGCAAATTGTTTTCCGATCCCTCTTCCGCCACCCGTGATGATGACGTTCTTTCCTGAAATCTCCATAATGATTTGCTCCTTTGTCTTAATGTTTCTGGTTCTAACGGATTTTGTGATTCATGCGGTCAGCGAGCGGCCACATGCGGCCATCGGTCAACGACCGCCCGCCGCCCGCGCCCCTCTCCGCCCACCCCTTGCCCCAGACCACAAAATCCGTTAGAACCAGTCTTATTATTTTTTGTCGGTCCGCACATTGCATATTCCGAGAAAAATTATGCCTGTGGGCATCATTTTCATCCATCTCATCCTTCAATGAATGGTTCTCTGTTCATAAACCGGCTGGGAGAGGTGACTTTCCTCCAGTTCGCCAAAGGTGTTCATGCGGTTCTTTCTCTTGATCTGTCTGCCGATGGACATGTTGATCAGTTCATAGACATCGAGGATCAGGGATATCCGCCCATCCCCCAGGATCGTGGCGCCGGAGAAGCCGCTGTTCTCCTGCAAGTAGTCCACGAGGGGCTTGATCACGGTCTCCTCCTGGCCGATGAGCGCGTCCACCACCAGCCCCATCCGCCTCATGCCGGTGTTGACCACCACCACAAAGGATTTGTAGGTGTCACGGGTTCCGTCTTCAATGCCGAATATCTCCGAGAGGCGGAGCAGGGAGAGGGTCGCGTCGCGCAGGTGGATCACCTCCACCCCTTCGATCATGGAGATTTCATGCTCAAATATCCGAAGCGTCTCCTCCACGGAAGCGAGGGGAATGGTGAAGATATCCTGGCCCACCCGGACCAGCAACGCCTGAATGATCGCCAAGGTCAACGGGATTTTGATGCGGATGCGCGTGCCGACCCTCACCTTCGATTCGATCTCTATGGTTCCGTTCAGTTTCTCCACATTCTTCTTGACCACATCCATGCCCACCCCTCGCCCCGAGGTCTTGCTGACCTGCTCAGACGTTGAAAAACCGGGCTTCATGATGATACTCAGCAATTCTCTGGGGGACATCCGATCCAATTCATCCCGGGTGAGGAAGTTCTTCTCCAGCGCCTTCTTTCTGACAAGCGCGGGATCAATCCCTCTTCCGTTGTCCGATATCTCGATGACCACATGGTTGCTCTCATGGTAGGATTCGAGTTTCAGCGCACACTCCCCAGGCTTCCCGGTCATCCGCCGTTCATCAACGGTTTCACAGCCATGATCCACCGCGTTCCGGATGATGTGGATCAGGGGATCGGATATCTCCTCGATGACCATCCGGTCCAGCTCGGTCTCCTCCCCGACAATCTCGAGGCGGATCTGCTTCTTTCCGTGGGTGTCATGGACAAGGTCGCGGACCAGCCGGGGATAGCGGTTGAACAACTGGGCGATGGGCAACATCCTCACCTTCATCACCCCCTCCTGAAGCTCATTCGCCACCCGACCCAGGGCCACTGTGGCCTCGCTCAGCTTGAAGGTGAGGGCCTTGACCGGCTTCATCTCCCGCTGATCCAGTCCTATGTGATGAAGCTGGTCTTGCAGATCTCTCATCTCGTTGTACAACTGGGAAAACCAAGCCCGGCTGACCACCAGTTCCCCCACCTGATTCATCAGCGCGTCTATCTTTCCCGCGTCCACCCGCAATGTCCGCTTCATGGCAGGGTGGGAGGGCTCATGAACATCTTCGGCATCTTCACCCGGATGTCCATCCTCACTTGTCCCGGCCTCATGGGGTTCAAAAGCAGCTTGGGCTGGTGCAGGTTTCACCGCCTGTTCGGAAAGGGTCTCGGGTGCCGTCGCAGGTTTCACCACCTCCCCTGATTCAGGAACGGCTTGATCGGGTGCGGGTTTCTCCTCCTTCGGTTCGGGAGGCCCCTCGGACAAGGCGGGTTTCACCGCTTGAGGAGTGGGGATCGCCTGCACAGGTTCGGGTTGGAATACGGGCGTGTCTGAGGCCCTCGTATGAGGAGGAGAGGTGAGCTTCTCCTCAACATCTCTCTGATAGACATCCGGTTCATGTTCCTCATATGGGGGGGCAACGCCGTCGAACGCGTCATCCAGTTCGTCAAAAAGCCCCTGATAATCGGCTTGGGGTCGGCTGGCCGGTTCTGCCTCTTCCGCTTCATGCCAAGATTCTTCTTCATCGGGAAGAACGGCGACCGAGGGTTCTTCCTGAATATCTTCGTGATAAACCGGCATGTCATCATCAACCAGCAGTGTATCTCCAAGTTCAGACGGTATGTCAATGGCAGATAAGTCTTCATCCGCTTCTGCGGATTCCTCCTCGGGTGTGAGAGAAGATGAAAATTCGGACGTATCTTCGTCTGTGACGCCGAGGGAGGACAAATCTTCTTCCCCAAGTTTTGACGTGTCAATGGATAAGAGGTCCTCTCCGGACAGATCCACTCCCAAATCATGCTTGGAGAATCGCTTCAGAATCTCTCTGACATAGCTTTCCATAAATGCTCGTATCCCTTTTCGGGCCAGGATGGGGTCTTGGCCTTGGGATAACGCCTCCCGGGCAGTTCCGATATCTTTGATCCATCGCTCGTAAAGTTGGGAGAGCTTTTTGTAGTCCATATAATTCGCGGAAGATCGGAGCCCGTCAACGTATCCGAGACACTTGCCGAGAAGGTCGGATTGATCCTCCGCAGTTTCCAACGCCTCGATTTCGCCCGCGAGCAGGGACAGGTTCTCCTTTAAATGCTGGAAGAAGATGTCAAACAACTCATCATCATATTCTTCCTCATAAATCTCGTCGTCATCAAATCCCTCTATCGCGGAAAGGCTCGGAAAACCATGGTCTGCAACGGGTTCTTTGCTTGCGGGGTCATCATCTGTGATCAGGAACGCAGATTCTTCTGCTTTGAAAGAGGCTCCCTCATGGACTTGAGGCATGAGGCGATGCAGATCCGCGAGCATGTCCCCCGCGTCATCGGGAAAGGAGATGCTTTCGGCTTGGCTTCTCAGTTTTTCAAGATTCCTTGAGAGCGCTTCGTCTGCCTCACACGCGGCCACCCGGATGAACTCCTCCAAAAGTTCCAGAATCCGCCCTTTATTCTTTGGATTGATCTCTCCCCGGGTCATTTCATACAGAATGACCTTGACGCGGTCATAATATTGCCGGTTCTTTTCAGTTTCAATACTATCACATTCCAAGTCGGATGGCGGTTTTTCAAAGGACTCGGTGAGGAATGCCTCATCTATGACGGAGGCTTCCTCAGCATCCGGGGGTGATTCCTCATCCCCTCCCTGGTCACTGGCTTTGGCGAAGAGTTGATCAATGCGGAGAATCAGGTCCCGGACATCGGTCTCCTCCTTCTGAACCCTTCCCAGATCTTCGTTCAGCAGGGCAAGGCGATCCTTTGCGTCCATGAGCGTGTCCATGATTTCCCTGTCTGTGACGCTCTCTCCGTGCCTGAGGATCTCCAGAAGATTTTCCAGTTTGTGGGAAAGTTCGGCCATTCTCTCCATCCCCAGATATTCGGCAGAGCCTTTTATGGTGTGCGCGCATCTGAATATGTCATTGAGAGTCTCCCGGTTGTCCGGCTCCGTTTCCAATTGAAGCAGATTGGTCTCCATCTCCTCAAGATGCTCTCCGGTTTCGGCAATAAACTCCTGAAGCAGTGACAAATCCATTATGTTCTCCCTTGTTTTGAATCGGCGTTATCTGCTCCTCCGCCAGTGAGGCCCCATAATTGAGGCAGGCAAAAATATCATATCTTTCCAATGAAGGATAATCCTCAAGCAGATCCTCAATTTTGTCTCCGTTGGCCATCATTCGCAATATCTGATGGACAGGGATCCTTGTCCCCTGATACATGCTTGGCCATGACAAACTTCGGGATTGATGGAAATACGCTCATTCATGACAATCGTCTCCCCAACATGAAAAGTCACACGATGTGTCATTCCTGAGAAGGCAGGAATCCACAGTGTCCCTATCGAAAAACGGATTCCTGCCTTCGCGGGAATGACAGGCAGTCAAAAAAGTTGCATATGGCGTAAGGCGACTTCCAAGAATGAATATGCCAAGGGGCGTTTTTCAGTTTGTAGTCCCGCCTTTAGGCGGTGCGACACCGCCTGGCGTAAGGCGACTTCCAAGAATGAACATGCCAAGGGGCGTTTTTCAGTTTGTAGTCCCGCCTTTAGGCGGTGCGACACCGCCTACAAACTGAAAAATCGGTGTTTGGATCCTTTTCGGCAAACCATCAAAAATCAGGCATATGACATATGAATTGGCTTTTCATTGGCATTTCCGATTTGTGACGAACCATAATGTCTATACGCTGATCCAGATATCCCAAAAAAAGAAACAGGTTTTCCATTGAGAATTCTGCCAATCTGCCGTTTTTCAATGCTGACAAGCTGGGTTGATCCACATCCAAAAGTTGGGCGGTCTCTTTATGAGACAATCCTCGCTCGGCGATGATACGATTGATGATGAAGGCCAACTCGGCCTTTGCCATTTTCTCTTCCGGTTTTTTGCAACCGATATCTTTGAACACATTCCCCGACCCTTCGACATATTCTCGCATCATGCCTCCTCATTTGCCAGCTTCTGGGCGATCTTCAGTCTCGTCCTGATTAAATTCAAGTCCGGTTTTGGCATTGAAATGCCCTTTTTGGATTTTTTCTTGAATGCATGCAACACATACAGTTTCTCGCCCAACTTGATGGCATAAACAGTCCGATAGGCATCGGTCTGATGCCCAATCTTGATTTCGATCACGCCAGAGAAACCTTTCAATGGCTTGGCTTTGATAGGCATCTCACCTTTCTGAGCCTCATATAAGACATAGCCAATCTCGTCTTTGACTTGCTCTGGAAATTCACGCAGATCCTCAAGAGAGGATCCGATCCAAATAATGGATTTCAATTCTGGCATATGTTCAGTGGCTCATGAATCTGTTAAGTGCTTGGCCAAAGGTTTTCCGGGTTTTCCGCCATGGGCAACAGAACCTGTCATTTCGGCGGGGCTGAAAAAAAGGATTTTTCCAGCCCGACCCTGAAAATCTCTGGCCAAGCACTTGTTATTTCAAGTTTCAATTTTAGGGCGTCTTTCACGCTTTTCATGTATGTTCATGTGCTCGTGCCTGTCCATCCGGCACGAGTATGAGCACAGTCAGGGACTCAGATTCCGTCAATGATCCCGAGAATTTCTTTTGCCTTATGCTTGGTGAGATATCCGAGGGCTCCGAGGCGCTCCGCATTTTTGCTGTATTTGTCCTTGTCCATATTGGACAGAAAGATGATCCGGGCACTCTTGTCAAAGCTCAGAATCTTCTCGGCCGCGGTGAAACCGTCCATATCGCGCATGGTGACATCCATGGTCACCAAATCCGGTTTCAGAGACTGATAGAGTTCCACAGCCTCCTTGCCGCTCTTGGCCTCTCCGACAATCTCATGATTTCCCACCTCCAGAGTCTTTCGGACCATCTTTCGCATGATGGAAGAATCATCCACAATCAAAATTCGCTTGCTCATCATATCCTCCCGAATTGTCGGTGGGTTGAGGGTTGTTGTTGGTTGCCTGTGGTCTGTTGAGTGGCATCACCGACTTTCGCATATGGACAACTGACCACCCTCACTTCTCATCAAAGTCCTTGAGTTTTTTGATCTCTTTCATCTGAAGAATTCTGCTGAAATCCAGAAGGATGAGAAGTCCGGTGTCAATCTCGCATACGCCCCGGATATATTGGCTTTTAAGCCCTGCGGTCACAATGTCCGGCGGCGGTTCGATGGTGCTTGGCTGAATCTTCAGAACCTTGGTGACCGAATCCACAATGAAGCCGGTGACCCGGTCATCCACGTTGATGATGAGAATCCATGTCGCGGATTCCTGGATCCCCTTGTAGAGATTCAGGCGCTTTCGCAGATCAATGACCGGGATGATGCTCCCTCTCAGGTTGATGACCCCTTCGATGAATTCCGGAGAATTGGGTACGGCAGTGATGGGCGCGGCCCGGATGATCTCCTGCACCATGAGTATGTTGACACCGAACGTCTCCTTGCCGATGGTAAAACCGACCAGTTGCATCTGGTCCGTTTCGGCCTGATCGGTTCTGTCATCCAAATATGACTGATCCATATCAATTGTCTCCGTTTGCAAACTGTAAGTTGTAAGCTGCAAGCCACCATCTGTAAGGTTCATATCGTGTGCTTACAAGCTTGCAGCTTCGAGCCTACAGCTTTGAGCTTACAGCTTCGAGCCTACAGCTTTGAGCTTACAGCTTCGAGCTTACATCTTCGAGCTCACAGCTTCGAGCCTACAGCTTTGAGCTTACAGCTTCGAGCTTACATCTTCGAGCTCACAGCTTCGAGCTTACAGCTTCGAGCTCACAGCTTTGAGCTCACAGCTTCGAGCTTACAGCTTCGAGCTTACAGCTATCCCTTCTTCCCGGTATGTTTGAACTGATCCACCTGCTTGGCAAGGGATTCAGACAGATTCCGGAGTTTTTCCGAGATGCCCACCACCTCGCCGGCCCCTTTCACGGTTTCATGAGCCGCCTGAATGGAGGCATCCGTAATCTCGTTGAGCCGTTTGGAACGTCCGGCCTGGATGGTTGTCATCCCCTCGATCTGTTCGCTCCGCTTGGCAATCCCTTCCATCTCCTGACCGATCTGGCGGGCGGTCTGATCCGCAAGCGTGATCAGTTCCACGATGCGCTTGGCGTTCTTTTCGACTATCGTAAGCGCGTTCTGTGCCGCCTGGCGCCGATCACCCTGTTTTCCGGCGTTCTCCGCAATCTGCGACGCAAGGGCGTTCAGTTCATCCGTCATCTTGTTCACTTCACTGATGCCCGAAGCCAGCACATTGGCGGTTCTGGAGATCTCCTCAATGGCCTGCATGTTGATCCGCCCCCCATCGGCAATTTTCTGGAGGGCAGACTGGGAGGTGTCCGTAAGTGTGGTCCCCTCTGCGACGCGGGACGCTGAATTCTTGATGAGCTGGGTGATCTCCTTGGCAGCCTCGGAGGAGCGTTGGGCAAGTTTCCCCACCTCGTCCGCGACCACGGCAAACCCCTTGCCATGTGCGCCGGCACGGGCCGCCTCAATGGCCGCGTTCAACGCGAGCAGGTTGGTCTGTTCCGCGATTTCCGTGATCACCGAGATGATCTCCGATATCTGGTCTGAGGATTCGGCGATGGAGCGCATCCCCTCCACTGTGGCGTTCACCGAGGTTGCACCGTCCTGAGCCGCCTCCAAGGCAGCCTGACCATGTTCGGTGGCTCGGATTGTGGCTTGGGTCATGTCATCCACCGCCTTCGTGATCTCATTCATGGAAGCGGTCACCTTGGCCACCGCCTCCCCCTGTTTTCCCGCAGTCGCCACAACCAGCGCGCCAGTCTCGCCCATGGCAACCACCCGTTCGGTTGCCACACCCACCTCACTGCTCTGGGACTTGGATGCGTTTTCGACCTCATCCACTGACTTCAGCAGTTCCTGAATACGCTGATTGGAGGTGTGGGCCGCATCCTTCTGGGCTTGGGACGTCTGCTGAACCTCCCCTGCCGTGCCTCCCATCTCGGCCACGGTTTTCTGGATATCCTTGATCTGCTTCTCCTCATGCTCCGCACGCTCCCGGTTTTTGGACGCGCGCTGGAACACCTCACCCGCGTTTTCACCCACTTTCCCGGTCGAGTCATTCACCGAAATGAAGGTGTCATTCAGAAGCTTAAGCAGGCTGTTCATCTCCTTTGCCATGTCACCGATCTCATCTTCATATTCCACCGGAATTTCAAAAGTCATATCGTGCTCTGTTGCAACTTCATGGATCAGGGTTTCAATTCTGGTGATCGGCCCGGCAAGCGCGGTCGCCATGAGGATCGCCAGAATAAATACGACAATCGCCGTACCCCCTGTGAGGATGATTGCGTTCCGAGTCATCTCGTCAACTGGCGCAAGCACCTCCTCCTGATTGATCTCGGAGATCAGAACAAGCTTGCGACCCAGAATCTCGAAAGGCTGGTAAGCAGAAATCACGGGTACGGGCGGGGATTGGTAGTCATCCGTAAGCATGACGCCAGTCTCTCCCTTCGCGGCGCGCATTATTGATTCGTGCTCTGCCTTCTGAGAAAGAATCGTACTCTCAGAGACAACCCTCGAGTTGGAACGCATCATGAAGTCGTCCGGACTGACGAGATACGATTCACCTGATTGTCCCATACCTTCGCGGTTTGTGAGGATTTCATCCACCTCTTTGACAGAAAATTGAAAAGCGAGAACACCTACCTGCCTCCCTTCCGACAGTATGGGGGTGGCAAAGAAGGAGGCCATTGCGTTGGAGGGCTGATAAAATTCCATGTCGGACAGTGCGACTTTGCCCATGGACGAGCGCCTCGCCTCCTGATAGATTTTGCCGAGGCTGGAGCTGGCATAAGGCCCCGAAATGAGGTTGGTAAAGAGGTCAGCCTCCTTGGCTACCGTATAGATGGTATTGCCATCCATATCGATCAGAAAAATGTCATAGAACCCCATCCATTCCTTATATCTTTTGAAAGTAACATCTATGTCCCGATAGGCTGTGGCAAACTGGGATTCCTGAAAAGCGCCCATGACCGCCGAACGCGCACTCTCTGACCCCACCTCTCTGTACAAGGGGGCCATTTTGACAACAGCGGATGTTGCGCGCCTAGTGCTGGCAAGGTAGGTCACATTCTTCTCCGTTGCTTGGAACAAAGTGTGAAGCTGTGAGGCGCGCGATCCCCGTATTCCTGTCAGCGCGTTTTTATGATCTTCGATAATCACATCTTTGGTCTGCTGATAAAAAATTGCCGAGATGCCGATAACAGGCGCGAGACTGATGACAAGACCGAAGATGAGAAACTTGAATTTGAGTTTGAGATTGCCAAACCATGACCACAAGCCTTTCATATTCCTTACCTCCTTTAAAAAATAGTTGTTTTTAGGCACTCTGAAGCGACTTCCCTCCAGATTTGTCAAGCCGGAGGAAAACGGGAGCCTTTGATGAAAGTTGCACACGGCGTTTGTCAAGAAATCCAGCTTCTGATACGATGCCACGTTCCCTGACAAACCTGTCCCCGACATTTTTTGTCGGGGAGGACAAGCATGGAAACCCTGATCGCCCAGTCCCCTGAAGCTTGTCCGGCCCCCGATACCCGACGTCGTTTCCCCGATACTTGTCCCTGAATCTTTTATCGGGGAAAAGGCTTGTCCCCGACGTTTTTTATCGGGGACGTCGGGACAAGCGTCTTTTATCGGGGATCTGAGACCAAGTTTCTTTGCTGATAAACAAATTTGTTTTTAATCCATATTTGAATATCATGCAAGGGAAAAAAGTAACATTTGACAGATTATATCTGACCCGATATGATATGCGGAATTTTGAGCATCCTTAACATTTTGCATGGAAAATCCATCAATTTGTAAATTCATCCCCCTGATCAGGTCGGATTGCCGCGGGAAAGGTTCGGATTTGTGGCCATGATCTTCGCTTCGCTCGGCTTGGATTGGCAAATCCAAGCTCGCCGCCGGATTTGGCAATCCCTGATAAAAAATGTCAGGGACAGGTTCCGGCGGGAGCAGCGTGTGCTGGCTGGCCGACACGAAGATCAGCCCGGGTTTGTCAATCCAAGACCGATCGTGAGGCAAACTTCACCGAATACCTGCAAGCAAAATTGGGCATCCTTCATTCATGGGTTCAGTTTGTAGTTCCGCCTTCAGGCGGTGTCGCACCGCCTAACGGCGGAACTACAAACTTTTGGTCTCAAAAGACTGCAAACCGATGGATGAATGATGCCAGAAAAGGAATGAAACATGCTCCTTGTCATTGATGTGGGAAACACAAACACGGTCATGGGAATTTATGACGGCAGTCAGTTGCTGAAAGACTGGCGGATACGCACCGAAAGGAATGCCACAGAGGACGAGTTCAACCTTCTTGCCACGGGCCTCTTTGTTAGAGGTGGGATGGACCCGGGACATATCAATCAAACCATCATTTCTTGTGTGGTCCCTCCCATGGTGACCATCTTGAATGCTTTCTGTCGTAAATATCTGGGCCATGCGCCCTGCTGGGTGGATGCCAAAACTGCCGGCGGGATGCCGATTCTTTACAGCAACCCCGCGGAAGTGGGGGCTGATCGGATTGTGAACGCGGTGGCCGCGTTTCACAAATATGACACCGCCTTGATCATCATTGATTTCGGCACAGCCACCACGTTTGACGCGGTTTCAGAAAAAGGGGAATATCTCGGCGGCGCGATCAGTCCCGGCATCATGATATCTTCTGAGGCCCTGTTCAAGCACGCGTCCAAGCTCCCCCGGGTTGAACTCTTTGACCCCCCTGAAACGGTGATCGGCAAAACTACCGGCGACAGCATCAAGGCGGGGATCATTTACGGGTATGCAGGGCTTACCGATGGGGTGGTCCGCCGAATGAGTGGTGAGATGAACACATCTCCAAAAATCGTGGCCACCGGCGGACTGGCCAGACTCATGGCCGATGTCTGCGAGACCATTGATGAGGTGGATTCCACCCTCACATTGGAAGGACTTCGGATCATCAATGAAAGGGTGAAGCGTGAAGCGTGAAGGGTGAAGCGTGATGCGTGAAGGGTGAAGCGTGAACTCACGCCTCACGTCTCACGTTTCACGCCTCACGTCTCACATTTCACGCCTCACGCCTCACGCCTCACGCCTCACGCCTCAGATATTCAATAAAGCCGCGTATGCTGTTCTCGAAGAACCCCCGTTCCCGCTCCTGAACATCCAAGGGCATCTGATCCCATCCGGAAAGATGGGGATCTTTCTCTGAGAGGCCTTTTATGCACTGTTCAATCAGCCCTGATTCATCAGTGCCGGCCTTCATCTGTTCCCGGATCAGATCGGCCCACTCAAAGAGCTGGCGCTTATGGTGCTCAAGCATCTGCGGGGTGTTCTTTGTGGCACCGAAATGACCGTAACAGAGTAGCTCGTGGGGAACTTCCATGAGCTTCTCAAGGCTCTTGACGCTTGTCTCCAGAAAGAACCGGGGAGGAGTGGCCGGCCTCAGATAAAACCTGCCGTCAGGCAACTCACGGAACACCCCTCCCGCCTCACCTGCAAAAAGATAAGCATCGAACAGATAACTGACATGATGCGGCGCGTGTCCCGGGGTCAGAAATGGGATGATCTCATGCCCATTCCCCATGTCGAACGGCTGGGACGCATCTTGAAGCCGTCCTAGGGGAACCGGCTGAATCGGGCCATAAACCTCCGCTGTCTTTCCCAGAGTTTTCAAACTCCCCTTCCAGAGACGGGACGGGTCTTCAAGATGGGGGATTCCGGAACTGTGACAGAGGATGGGCGTGTCTGGAAAATGCGCGGCCACCTCCCCCATGCCTCCCGCATGGTCAATATGGATATGGGTCAGGAGAACCGCGTCGAGCCGCTGGATTTCCAGAGTTCTCAGTGCTTCCAAAAGATTGGGGACTGTGGCCGCAGGCCCCACATCCACGAGAAAGGTTCTTTCCCCCTTATAGACCCAGGAGCCGATGAAAGACGTGAATCCAGGCAGGTCCGGGTCAAGGGGGACCAGCCAGAGTTTTGGCGCGATGTCAATGATGTTCATGTCAAAGATTTCCTGTCATCCGTTTCACCTGCTTGTCGGGATAAATTGCATCATCCATGCACCGAACCCTTTGGGATTTCTGGTCTGAATCAGCACCCGTCCCGGCCCCCGGAAGCGGCACACAAGCCCCTCACCGGATGTGAAGGACGATACCCATCCGGAAGTGGCTTTTTCAATGGTATAGCCGAGTCTGTCAGGCCACGCCACCAGATGGCAGTTGTCAACGATGATCTCCTCTCCTGCCGCAAGCTCCAAGGGATGAATTGCTCCATAAGAACTGACAAAGAGCGTTCCCTTGCCGCTGACCTTGATCACGAAGAAGCCTTCCCCTGAAAAGAGGCCCTTGGAAAGATTCTGCATCTTGGTTGTGATGGTCAGCCCCTCGGAACCCGCAAAAAATCCGTCTTTCTGAAGAATGTATGGGGTGGATCCGTCCAGTTCGATCTCTGTGATGTCACCCGGGATGGCCGGAGAGAGATAGACTTCTCCAGGGCCGTGTTGGGCCGTCAGTGTCTGAAAGAAAAATTTCTCGCCCGAAAGCATCCGCCCCAGTCCCCCGAGGACGCCCCCCTCAAGTTTGCCCTCGACACTCACATTTGAACTCATCGCGACCATGGCGTCCGATTCGGCTTTGAGTTTTTCGCCCGCCTTCAGTCTTACCTTGAGCATGGTGAAGGCCCCCCGATGCAGGTATTCAAAATTTCGGCCCGCCTGTGGAACAGGCGGCGGTGGGGATTCAGGTCCGCTCTCTTTTGCATTCACCTGCCCTGCCTGTTGTTTCCTGTAATCTGTGAACATATCTGGCATTGCGCTGCCTCCTTGTTTCGTCCGTGAATGACATGGGAACCATTGGCAAACAATTTTCCCATATGAAATCACATGCAACCACAAAATCCGTTAGAATCAGAATTGTTCCCACGAGATGAATGTCACTTTGGGATCCACCGCTATCATTTGAACTTTTTGAAGCTTTCCTTGAACACCCGGTAAAATCCGTCATTGTCCTTTACCCCCCGCTCAATGATCTTTTCAATGTCAGCAATATCTTTCAGGTTGATGACCATATTGACGCTCTTGTTGAATGCCATCATCCGATCCATGGTGCGGAAGCGGCTGGTCAGCAGGGCGATGAACATTTCCCGCCGGGTGACCATCGGGAGCTGTTCCAGATGCTTGAGCACATGGTTCATGTCCGGATCCCGTGTGCCGAACATCTCATTGAGAACGATGACCGTGAAATCATGGAAGCGCATCTGTTTGAGCGCGTCCCGATGGGTTTCGGCTTCTGCAATGTGATACTCCATGCTTTCCATGGCCGATCTGATTTTGGCACGGTTGCCCGCGTTCGGCTCGCATATCATGACCGTTTTCGCACCCTCTTCCAGAAACTCGAAAGGATTGCCCGAAGAAGCATCCTCATCATCCCCGCCAGGAGGCTGTCCTTGAGGCGGTGCAGGTTTCGATGCTGGTGCGGGTTTGGCGGGTTTGGCCGGCGCGGGCTTGGCTGACGAGGATGCCGCAGGCTCATTTTTGACAGAGAGTTTGTTCTTGCATTTGGGACACGCGATGGAAAAAACCTGCCCCTTCGGGATCTTCTGAATTTTCTGATCCGGAATTTTGATTTTGGTGTTGCACTTGTCGCATACGATATCCATACGCTGTCTCCTCATGTAAGCTGGTAAGCTGTAAGCTGAAAGCTCCAAGATAGACTGCCTTAGAGCTTGGAGCTTACAGCTTACAGCTACATTTCCATTTCCAGACTCTCAATCTCGGAAGTGGCCTCACCCCGCTTGCTCTTGATCATGTCAATGCCGCGCCCCACAATCCCCTTGCGTGAGCAGTAGGCAAATGCCGTCTCCTCAGTGATGAGCCCCTGTTCATACAAGTCTATCATATAATCATCGAATGTGGCCATGCCAAAGGGTTTGCTCGCCTGCTGAATCTCGTAATAGGTCTTCCCTTCGCTCTCTCCGTTCAGGATGGTGTCCCTGATCCGCATGTTGCTGCCGATGATGTCAAAGGCCGCCACCCGTCCGCCTCCCACCTTTGGGAGAAGCCGCTGACAGACAATCCAACGAACCGTGCCGGAAAGACGGATGCGCAGCTGTTTCTCCTCTTCCGTGCTGAACATGCCAAGAACCCGGTCAATGGATTGCCCCGCATCCACCGTGTGCAGGGTGCTGACCACGAGATGGCCAGTCTCAGCCGCACTGATGCCGATATCAACGGTTTCCCTGTCGCGCATCTCCCCGATCAGGATCACTTTGGGGCCTTGGCGAAGGGCGGCTCTAAGACCGCTGGCAAAGGTGTCAAAATCATTTCCCATCTCCCGCTGGTTGAAGGTCGCCTTTTTGTGGGGATGCGAGAACTCGACCGGGTCCTCAAGGGTTACGATATGATCCGCCTTGGTCTCGTTCATCTCGTTGAGAACCGCGGCAAGTGAGGTGGATTTGCCGCTTCCTGTGGATCCGGTGACAAAGATGATCCCGTTCTTTTCCTGGGCCATCTTGTAAAACGGTTTGGGAAGATTCAGATCCTTGCATGAGGGGATCTTGGTTGAGAGTTGCCGGAGCACAGCAGAGTATTTGGAGCGTTGGGAAAAGATGTTCACCCTGAAACGCGCCTTTCCGGGAAGCGCGTACGCGGAATCGCAGGAGCCCTCCTTTATAAGTGTCTCGGTCAGCCGGCGGTCTCCGCTGATCAGATTCATGGAAAAGATTTCGGTCTGAAACGGGGTGAGCTCGTTAAACGGCGGATCGAGATCAACGCCCACCAGCTGGCCCGCGCTCTCCACTTGGAACGGTTTGCCCACCGTGATGTTCAAGTCCGAGACACTGCTGTAGGCATCCAGCATGCGGGTAAGAATGAAATCAATCTCCTGTTTTCTCATGGTCTCTCTCCTGAATAGCTGTAAGCTGAATAGCTGTAAGCTGCAGGCCACTTGGGATATGTAACCGAACAACTTCCCCATTCCCGCCGGAACCTGTCCCCGACGTCTTTTGTCGGGGAAGATATGTCGGGGACAAGTGTCGGGGATTGACGATCATTTGAGTCTTTGGCGACAGGCGGTTCGGATTTGTCAATCCGAACCGAGCGCGGCGGGGATGTTGTTTGGCCACAGGTCCTTGGAGCTTACAGCTTCCTAATCCATCACATCCGGCGGCTCTTTGAGATAGGGAATGAACCGGGCCTTCTCATTTGCCTTCTGATAGGCCTCATCTGGATAGATGATCCCTTTGTCCAGCATCTCCTGGATATGATCATCCAACAATTGCATCCCGTATTTTTTGCCGACCTGTATGGCGGAGCCAATCTGGAATGTCTTGTTTTCACGGATCAGGTTCTTTATCGCGGCCGTGGCAATCATGATTTCCTGGGCACAGCAACGGCCTTTGGGTATTTTTTTGAACAGATTCTGGCAGATGACCGCTCGGATGCCGTCTGCCAGTGTGGAGCGGATCTGAGCCTGCTCCCCTTCTGAAAAGACTTCGATGATGCGGTCAACGGTCTTGGGCGCACTGCTGGTGTGAAGGGTCCCAAAGACAAGGTGGCCGGTGGAGGCCGCTTCCACGGCCAGCGCGATGGTTTCCAGATCCCGCATTTCCCCCACCAGGATGATATCCGGGTCCTGCCTGAGTGCCCCCTTCAGAGCCGAACCAAACGTCTTTGTGTGAGTCCCGACTTCCCGATGATTGACGATGCAACCTTGGCTTTTGTGGACAAACTCTATTGGGTCCTCAACCGTGAGGATGTGATCCTTGCGCTTTTTGTTGGCAATGTCAAGGATGGCCGCCATGGTGGTTGATTTGCCGCTTCCTGTGCCGCCAGTGATCAAGGCAAGTCCCCGGGGAAGCATGGCCAGCTTTCTGAGCACCGGTGGAAGCCCCAACTGGTCCGCAGTCATGATTTCACTTGGGATTTCCCTGAAAACTGCGGCGCACCCCCATTTTTGCATAAAGAAATTTGCCCGATATCTGGCAAGGCCCGGGATCTCATATCCGAAGTCCACATCACCGGTCTCCTCAAATACCTTCACCTTGTCTTCTGGGGCAATCTCATAGAGCATGGCCTTGAGCTCATCAGTTTCCAAGACTTTGTATTTGACCCGCTCGAGATCACCCCTCAACCTGAGCGCAGGGGGCTGTCCTGAAATCAGATGAAGGTCCGACGCGCCCTGCTCATTCATCAATTTGAAAAAAGCATCTATTTTTGCCATACATAGTTGCCCTTAAGCTTTCAATTACATAAAGGTCGTAGCCAGACCATAAAGGCTTTTGACCAGAAAATTTCTCAGAAAGACGATCGCCACAAGCACGATAAACGGTGAAAAATCAATGCCGCCATAAACCACCGGAATGGTCTTGCGTATGCGGGACAGCAACGGATCGGTGACATTGTGAATGAAGCGGACAATCGGATTATACGGATCCGGATTCACCCAGGAGAGTATGACCTGTGCGATGACAATCAGCATATAGATGTTCAGAATCATTTCAATGACCATTGCCACGGCTTCTATAAGATACCCGATGATAAACATATAAAACCTTTCATTCTCTGTTGAAAAGCAACTCTGAAATACATCACTTCATCTCGTTCCCACACTTCGCGTGGAACGCAGGCGGGACGTTTCACGTCCCACCCGGAATCCCAGATTCGACTCCACAGATGCATCACTTTGGAAATTTCATCCATGAAAATTCCTCTTTCCCAAAAGGTTGGAATTCCCAAATCCCAAGCCATCATTTTAACCTCACCATCCTATTTTTGATTTTTGAATAAGTCAAGCAATTTTATGACGTGATGTGTGCAGGACAAAAAATGAAGGCTGAAACCGGGTTTCTTTCTCGATCTACTGACACTGAGAGGCCACAGCGGAATTCAGACTTCTTTATTGAACCACTAGAGCCTTCAACAAAAAGATTGTCCGGAGTGCCAAACTTGCAGTTTGGCGGAGGCCCCGGTTTCCGGGCATGCCAGACTGCAAGTGCGGCACTCCGGAGCGACAAACATTTTGTTGAAAGCTCTATCTGGCAGTGATAAAAAATAATTCAGGCTTGAGAGTTGATTTCTTTTGAAAATTGATTTAACCTGAATGATTGGACGCTTGCATTGACTAGCGCGACCTTGATCATCGTTTGGACCAACCTTGCCCGGCCTGGATTGCCAAATCCAAGCCGCCCGCCGGATTTGGCAATCCGGCGGGAGCAGGGTGGCCGAAACGATGATCAAGGCCAAATCCGGAAAGAAACCCGGTTTCGCATTCAGGGGATTAGGCGATCAAGTTTCAATGCTTGTCCCCGACATTTTCCCCGATAAAAAACGTCGGGGACAGATTTATCGGGGAACACTGCACTGTGTCAGAAACCGGGTTTCTTTACCCACTCTGTTTCTATGGAGGAAAATGTATGTGTAACACCTCTCATCCACTCAAAAATGGCAAAAGCTCGGCCTGTGTTGCGCTTTTCGGCGTTGCCCTGTTCGTTCTCCAGCTCTTCTCTGTGGAGAGTCATGCCGGAATGAACGCGGGATCCCGCGAGATACAGGCCAATCCGCTCTCTCCATCGTCAGGGGTCCTTGCCCAGACACAGGAACCGGATCAGATGAAGTCGCACCGGGCCCATGACCTCTCCACCCGGATGGACGAGATGAAGCGGGCGTCAGACGAGCGTTCAAGATCGAAACGCCGGCGATCCGGGATGAGTGAGACCGTGACCCCCCGATCCCCTGCAACCGTGACTCGCCGTCCGGTTGCGGGAACCCCTTTGCAGATCAGGCGGCCCGGATCCAAGCGGATGCTCACCAAGCCGGCCGCGTCAGGAAGGGGACCGGATGAACGCTCGGCCCGGGCCTTTCTCAGATCGGCTCGTGATCTTCTCCGCATTGACGAGCCTGACAGCGAACTGACGCTCTCCCGGCACCAGACCGACCTGCTGAACCATCGGCATCTCCGCTTCTCCCAGACCTATCAGGGAATGCCGGTCTGGCCGGCGGAGCTGATGGTGCATCTGGATCCGGCGGGGGAGGTTTACCTGATGAACGGCGCGTTTGTGCCAACCCCCAAGAAAGCCAGCACCCGGCCGGTCTTGACCGCCGACGCGGCCGTTGAACAGGCGATTGCCGCGGTTCGTTCAGAGATGAACAGCAAGTCTTCGGCATTCTCACCCGATGTGAGCGATCCAAGCCTCATCATCTATGCGCCGGGGGACAAACCGCCCCGTTTGGCATGGAAGATGGACGTCGGCGTCTCCATCCTATCCCGATGGCTTGTCGTGATTGACGCGACAACCCGCGACCTATTGACCGCATTCAACCAAGTCACGGACGCGAACGTCCGGGGTTCGGGAGAGGACCTTTTCGGCGTCGAGAGAACCCTGAACCTTTGGGAGGAGGGGGGCGCATACTACATGGCGGACACCACCCAGCCAATGTACAACGCGGCCGCGTCGAATCCACCTTCCCCGAATGCGACCTACGGCGCGATCATGATCCTCGACGCGAAAAATCAGCCCCGGACATCAGAGGTGGAATCTATTCCCACCGTGAGTCTGGTGGGGTCATATGATTCGGATTCAGGATGGGTTCCGGACGCGGTGAGCGCGGCCCACAGCCTGACCCAGACGTATGAGTATTACCGGGACCGCCTTGGCCGCAACTCGATTGATGGCAAGGGCTGTTCCATTTTCGGCGTGGTCCGCCTCGGGAGCGGGTATGCCAACGCGTTCTGGAACTCCGAGACCAAGATGATGTATTTCGGCGACGAGCTCCCCTTCGCGGGGGCGGTTGACGTGGTGGCCCACGAACTGACCCACGGTGTCACCGCTCACACCGCCAACCTGATCTACTGGGGGCAGTCCGGCGCGATGAACGAATCCTTCTCGGATATCTTCGGGGAGATGGTGGAGAGCCATGTCACCGGAAAGGATCCGGATTGGCTCATGGGGACCAATCTCTCCAGAGCAGTTCGCAACATGTCAGACCCCTCCTCGATTATGATCTACCCGGGGTTGCGGTACCCCGCAACGATGAGCGACTTTATTGACACCCACGAGGACAACGGCGGCGTCCACTACAACGCCACCATTCTCGCACATGCGTTCTATCAGCTCGCGGCGGGCTTGGATCGCGCCATCGGAATCCAGGCCGCGGAACAGATCTTCTACCAAGTGCTGACCTATCACTTGGTGACCAACTCCAAGTTTGTGGACGCGCGGCTCGCATGCATAGCGTCTGCCGAGGAACTCTTCGGCAAGGGGTCCTCTCAGGTTCTCAGGACCGCGGAAGCCTTTGACGCGATACACGTCTTCGGTGATGAGCCGACATCTGAAGATCCGCCGTACATCCCGCCGGTCACCGGAGATGACGCGACCTTGTTCGTTTACTATGACGACCAGCGCGGAGGCTATTATCTGGGACGACGTGAGGAAGGCGACCCAGATGAGGGTTCCAGGCTCTCCTATTACCCGGTGAAGCCCTCGCGGCCCGCGGTCTCAGGTGACGGAAGAAGAGCGGTCTTTGTGGATCGGAATGATGACCTCTGTTTCATTGACACCGGTGGCGGCGTGATGGAGGATTGCATGGGGTGGGATGATGTGGCGTCGGTGGCCATGTCCCCTGACGAGAGCCTTTACGGATTTGTCTTTCTTGACGAAACCGGCGGCGAGGCGGGGAATCAGATCGCGGTGTTCGACATGAACGCGGAGCCTGTGGAGGAAGGGATTCACATCTTTGAGCTGGTCGCGCCGACCTTCAGCGAGGAGAATGTCACCATCAGCACAATTCAGCGCGCGGACGCCATGGCATTCACATCGGACAACAAACACATCGTCTATGACGCGCTGAATCTGATCCAAGTGGAGGGCGGGTCTCAGTTGGAGGCATGGAGCATCTACGCGATTGATCTCGAAACCGGACAGACCCTCGTGCTTGTGCCGCCGGTTTCGGGCCTGCAGATCGCGTTTCCGGCCCTGAGCCATACCAGCGACAACTTCATGACCTTTGACGCGTACAACACCGACACCGACCAGTCCACCCTTTACGCGGTGAACCTGATGACCGGGGATCTGAAAGATATTGGAACGGTTGAGAATTGGGGAACCCCGTGCTATGCCGGCGATGATGGCGCAATCATCTACTCAAAACAGAACGCGTCTTCGCCCACCGGCTACGCCCTCTGGCGTCAGCCCATGGCGGATGATCGGATCTCTGTGGCAGGATCGTCTGACATCTTCCTTGATGATGGGGACTATGGAACCATCTATCGCCGGGGAACTTACGCTGGCCCGAATGACACGCCGGATGACACCAATGGTGATGATCAGGATGGGGATGTTCACCTCGATACCGGTGATGGCGGAGGGGGATGTTTCATCACGACGGTGGATTTCGGGTCATGAGACGGGAACCTTGGTCAGGGGCGGTTCCTTTCTTCATCGAATGGATGGGTGAGTCAAAGTTGCTGGAGTGGCTTCTTGAGAAGATGGATGCTTTGAAAGGGACACGGCTTTGAAAATTGAAATTAATCCGGGGCTTTTGACGCGGCTGGCCAACGGGCGTATTTATAAGTTGGGGAGTCCCCAAACAGTCTGGAAACCCATTTTGAAATGGATCCCCAGTCGTCCCTGCGGG
>JAOZRQ010000435.1 GCA_029940115.1 Desulfobacterales bacterium | reverse complement strand
AAATTTTCGGTCGCGCCCAAATGTTTTTCAAATAGTGCTTGACAAGCCTAAAAAAACCAATTTAAAGATGAGGGCAACCTTATTTTGAAAATTTTCGGTCGCGCCCAAATGTTTTCCAATAATGCTTGACAAGCCTGAAAGAACCATATATAAGACATCTCAAAGGTGAGGCAACTCCTCTTTTGGGAATTTTCGGTCGCGCCCATTTTTTTTCAAATAGTGTTTCAAATAGTGCTTGACAAGCCTGAAAAAACCATATATAAGGCATCTTTAAAGATGAGGGCAACCTTTATCTTGAAAATGGTCTTTTGTGCCGAAGTGGCGGAACTGGTAGACGCGCTAGGTTCAGGGTCTAGTGAGGGTTCCCTCGTGGGAGTTCGAGTCTCCCCTTCGGCACCACCCCACGGGTGTTTCCGTGGGAAGGGGCGCAAACCAATGGTTTGCGCCTTTTTTTGTTTGTCCGGGTGGTGCCGAAGGTTCAAAATGGTGCCGAAGGAAGTGAATGGCACCACTTGGCGGAAAAGGGTGAAATTTCAGTGGTTTGCGCCATTTTTGACAGTCAGGTGATGCCGAAGGTTGGCGGACGGGTGACAAATGAGATGAATCCTTTGGATTCGGGGGATTGCGCCCTTTGCCAGATCAGGTGGTGCCGAAGGAGGTGAATGGCACCACTTGAGCGGATAATGGTGCAATCTCAGGGGGTTGCGCCCTTTTTGACGGTCAGGTGGACAAAATTGTTGAAGGTGAGAAGATGAACGAACAAGGAGACTGAGCCATGGAAAACATATCGGCAAACGAGGCGAGGGACACGCTTCCCGACCTGCTGAACCAGGTCGCTGTGGAAGGGGAGCGATTCATACTCACCGACCGGGGCAGGTCGCTGGCTGCGATAATCTCCATGGATGACCTTGAGCTGCTGAGGGAACTGGAGGACCGCATGGACGTGGCGGCCGCCGAGAGGGCCCTTGCGGAACCCGGCACGATTCCCTGGGAAGATGCCAAGAGGGAGCTGGGACTTTAGATCATGGCCTTTCCTGCCGAAGTTGCGGCAGAGCTTGAACTACAAACTTACTTGGCCCGCCACGGTTTCTTCATTCGGTAAGACGTGATATGCTTCTTGTAAATTGAAAGATTTTCCGTCTCACCTCTCTCCACCATGGTGATGATTCTCTCCATCACCCGGACGGCGTCCTCGAATCTGCCGGCCTCGGCGTATGCCGCGGCCAGTGTGTCGAGGGCAGAGGCGTCCGGCATCAGTTCCAAGGCTTTTTCCGCCAGCTTCAGGGCCTTGACGCCGCTTCGGTATTTGCCGTCCGGACAGGTCGCCAAGAGCCATGCCAAGTTGTTGTATGTCACAGCGAAGGTCGGGGCTACGTCCAGGGCCTTGACGTAATCCGCGATGGCCTTGCCGTACTCGCCCTTCTTGCGCCACGCGCTTCCCCGATTGTCATAGATGGCCGCCTCATTCGGCGTCAGTTCCAATGCCCTGTTGAAATCGGCAATGGCTTGGTCAAATTCCCCTTTCTTGCCCCAGGCGTTTCCCCGGTTGTGATACGCGCCGGGATGATCCGGGTTCATCTCCAGCGCCTTTGTGTAATCCGCAATGGCCTTGTCAAACTTGCCGATCATCTGCCAGACATTTCCCCGGTAATTATAGGCTCGCTCAAGTTTCGGATTCTGCTTCAACACCTTTGTGTAATCTGAGACGGCTCTGTTCAGCTCACCCGTTGCCTCCCACATCTGAGCCCTGTAGAAATACGCGGCTGTGTATAATGAATCGAGTTTGATCGCCTTGTTGAACGCGTTGATGGCCTTTTCAACATTTCCCTTCTCTGCCCATGTCGTGCCCTTTTCGAACCAGTCTGTTGGTGTCGGCTTGGCCTTCGGCTGGCTTGGGGTCTTGCCACTGCGAAAAAGGCATCCCACGAGCAGCAGACAGCCGAAGGATAGAGAAAGGGAGATTAAGAGAATCGTTTGAATCGGTTTCATATTCGTTTGCCTCCCGTGCAAATCGCCTGTTTTCTGCTGTCCTCAATCCTTCCTCAAAAGGACCAGTTCAATCTCAAATATCTTGGGCCACAGCTTCCCCGTCACAAAGAGACGGTCCTTTTCAGCATCATACGCGATGCCGTTGAGCACGTCCACTCGAAGGTCCCCCACATCCTCGGGACTCAGAAGCCCCGTCAGGTCCACCCAGGCCGTCACCCTGCCGGTTCCCGGATCGATCCTCGCGATGCGGTCCGTCTGCCAGACATTGGCCCATATCTCGTCGCGAATGAATTCCAGCTCGTTGAGCCGAACCACGGGGCCCGACTCGTCGCGCACCTCAATCTGACCGGTGATCTCCAGACTCAGGGGATCCAGAAATCGGAGTGTGGACGTGCCGTCGCTCATGACGAGCCGGCTCCCGTCACATGCCAGTCCCCAGCCCTCCGTCGGATAGGTGAACCGCCGGATCAGGCGGAAGCTCGCCTTGTCGTAAACAAAGCCGACATGGGCCTGCCAAGTCAGTTGGACGATCCTGTCTCCGAAGATCGCCAAGCCCTCGCCGAAGAGCGGGTCCGGGAGTCTCCCGAATTTCACGATCCTGCCGGTCCCGAGCTCCACCTTCCGAAGGGTGGATCGGCCCCGAAGCCCCGTGCTCTCATACAGAAACCCGTCCTCAAAGACCAGTCCCTGGGTGAAGGCGTTGGGGTCGTGGCAGTAGGTGTTTCGGATGTTGCAGGTATAAACTGGCGTCTCCCTGACGGTCGAGTCGCCTGCCAAGGTCTCACACGCAGGCTCTGAACAGGGGAGCAACAGACACCCCAGCATGGGGAGTGCCAGCAAGGCCATGTTCATCAGACGGTTCAGCATGTCACACCTCATTTTAAAGTATGAAGTATGAAGTATGAAAGTGCCTCATCCCCTCATCCTTCCGCCTTCATCCTTCATCCTTCATCCTTCATCCTTCATCCTTCAGAAAGTACATCCTCATTCTTCCCTTGCCTTGATCTCCTCGGCCGCTCTCGGGACAAACCTGAACTTCTCCCTCACCAACTGGTAGGCCGGCTCGGAGAGGTTGATCCGCATCGGCTTGGATGCGCCCTCCATCCGTGACGCGGTGTTGATCGTGTCCCCGAACACATCATAATATATGGAGTTCAACAAAAAAATTGTCCAAGGCGCAGTTCGTAGTTCCGCCTTCAGGCGGTGCGAGACCGCCTGAAGGCGGAACTACAAACCGGACAGACGTTATGTTGAAAGCTCCAGATGTATTTTTTCACGCCCACGACCCTTCCCGAATGAATCCCGATCCGGATGTCCCCTCGCCCCTCGCCCGATTTCAATTCCGCTTTCAGGTCATCCCCTGATCCGAGGGATGATCCGTAAAAACATCGCAGGGTGTAAACCGTCTTTACCAGCGGGTCCATGCACAGATAGCTCATGCCGCATGTCACGGAGAGAAAGGTGGTGTTGAGCACACTGTGTCCGCTCATTGTGAACAGGGTCTCGATCCCGAAGAACTTCTTCAGCAAGGTCGGAAGCAGGAGAAGAGCGATCCCCAAGTTCAAAAAGACATAGATGCTTAGAAGAGCGAATATGAGCAGCATCATATGATTCTGCAGGGGCTGGCACTTTGCCTGCTCCCAAGCCATTCTGCACATCTCCTTTGTGTCACGGATTTCACCGTCATCCTGTGCGGAAACATTCTGATAGAATGCGTAACACCACGCGAAGGGGAATCCCAGGACCAAGGCAACCGGCATGAGGAAGAGCCCGGACGAATGAATGACGGTCTGTGTCACCCCCATGTGGATGACGCGTCCGGCAGACCAAGACCTCTCGGGTATGCCGCTGATTTGGCTTCTGACATGGATCGTGAAAACTGTCTGCCAGCATTTCATCCACACAAAGCCGATGGCAAGCCCCAGCGCAGCAACCGCGCAATATGCCTCGCTGAACGCGTTCTGGCTCATGTCTGCCCAGAAGTAAAGCAACCCGAGGACAAACGGCATGGTTCCGGTGTAATAGATGAAAAGGGAGCGCGCAGGTCCGAGACGCAACAAATGGACCGCCTCGTCTATGATCTCACAAGCATTTCGGGTTTGTCTCGCCATATTCTGATTCCTGAACGTGATGCGTGAAACGTGATGCGTGAAACGTGATGCGTGAAACGTGATGCATGAAACGTGATAAGTTCGTCACCCCTCTGCTCCCGCCGGATTGACAAATCCGGCAGCTCGAATTTGCCAATTCGAGCGAACTTGCAAAGTCGTGTGGCAACCTATTTTTCGGCTCATTTTTTGATTTGTTTCATGGCTGAACTTTCCTTTCTTGGTCAGACAAAAATATTTGAATATGATAATTTGATCTTCATTCCTTTGTCAAGCCCGTATTTTGGCAATAAAGTGCAGTTAATTGGAAATATGGCTGAAAACGGTCTTTTTCTTCTCTGTACAGGACAAAAAAGTGATTGAAGAGAGAAACTCGGCTTTTTCTTGCAGTTTGGAAGTCGGACCGTTTTGAAAAAAGCCGGGTTTCTCGCCCATTCGATTTTTTGTCCACAGAGCAAATTTAGCGGATTCCTGCATCGTCAAAAGGGAAAATGAACCCTCTGCTGGTCATGAAGCCTTCAGGTGGTGCCACACCGCCTAGAAGATGTTTGAAAACATCTGCCACCCTCTCTGCCCGTGCCTGCCCTTTGCCCGTGCCCTGCCCGAAACCAGCACAGATGGGGGCACGGCAGGGGAGTTTTCAAACACCTTCTAAAGGCGGAATGACAAACTGCAAACCACTTTTCAGTTAAAGTGAAGGATGTCCATATTTTTTGTCTTTACATCTCACATCTTGACATTTCTTCCATGCTGGCTTAGTATCTGTGAATGAGGCAGAGGCGGACAGTGTGGAAGTGCGTCCGAATGTCACAGCCGAACTGAACGAAAAGGGGGAACTGATCGGCATGGAAATCCTGGATGGGAGCGTCTTTGTTCTGGACTCTCTCTTTGAACAGGGAAACGTCCCTGATTCTAACGGATGGTTGCATGGCTGATGAAACAATGAAAGGATCCATCCTTAATATATTAAGAGCTGAAGCAAAGGGAGCCGTCTCAGGGGACCGCTTGAGTGCCGAACTCAGGATATCAGAAGATACGCTCCACAAACATATCAGCGAACTCCGGGAACTCGGTTACCCCATTGCTGAGACTGCCGAAGGGTATCTCCTGGCAGATTCACCGGACGCGCTCTTCCCTTGGGAATTTCCTGGCAGGGAATCAAGGATTCATTATTTCCCTGAAGCAACCTCCACAATGGACATCGCCAAGGCTCTTGCAGGCGAGGGGTGCCCCGCGTTCACGGTGGTGATCGCCGGCTGTCAGAGAGGCGGCAGGGGCCGGCTGGAAAGACGCTGGCATTCTTCGGAGGGCGGGCTTTATTTCACCATGGTCACCAGACCCCAGATGCCCCCAGCCCTCAGTTTCCGGATCAATTTCTCCGCGTCCGTGGCCCTTGTCCGCACATTTCAGAGGATGTTCGACATCAAGGCGATGGTGAAATGGCCCAATGACATCTTGGTTGATGACAAAAAACTCGCCGGAATGCTTTCTGAAATGAAGACAGAAGATGACAGGGTCTCGTATGTGAACATCGGCATCGGCATCAATCTGAACAACGACCCGACCCCTTATGAGGCGAATGCCACCTCCCTGAAACAGCTACTCGGCAGAGAGGTTTCGAGAAGGGAGATTCTTTCCGAATTTTTGGACGAGTTTGAAGCCCGGATGAATGAAGGGAATTTTGACAACGTGATCTCCGAGTGGAAAACATGCACCCTGACCCTCGGCAGGCAGGTCCGGGTGGCCACCGTCCATGACGTGTCCGAAGGATTTGCCACAGATGTGGATGAGAACGGCGCGCTGGTGTTGACGCTGGAAGACGGATCTGCTAAAAAGGTGGTGTATGGGGACTGTTTTCATCAGATGTGAACTTGAACTTTGCATAAGTGTAAACGGCATCCTTCATTTTGCCTGAAAAGTAGTTTGCACTTTCAGGTGAATGGAAAAG
>JAOZRQ010000434.1:625-6052 GCA_029940115.1 Desulfobacterales bacterium | reverse complement strand
GACAAAAGTTTTCGCCACATCCGACAATCGACAAAAAAAATGGCAGCCACCAACACGACAGTAACGAACACGCCTGAAACCCACAGAAACCAACTCACCAACTCAGAAACTCACAAACTCTTAAACTGATTTACATGGGAGGGAGATCATGGCAATCACACGGATCACAGTTCAGACAATGACAGGAGGTTTGTCAGAATTGAGGAGGCCCCTGCCCTGCCCGAAACCAGCACAGATGGGGGTACGGGCAGGCAGGGGAGTTTTCAAATACCTTCTAAGTGTACTTATGCTCAAACAGCAAATGGAAGATGCCGGCGACCTTTATTCAGGTTGATCCGCCTTCTCCTCGGATTTCGCAGGTGTCCCCTTCGTAGCATCTGGGGATACCTCATCCTTTCCCCCTTCGGCCTTGGAGTCAACAGCTTCGCCATCCATTGGCGCTTCTTTCTCCACTTCCACTTTGGGGAGGACAGGCTTGGCCGGCGTTTCATCCGCTTGTTCCTTGGCAGGGGATTCGGCCTCATTTTTCACTTCGGATTTCGCAGATTCGACCTCTGCCGGCGGGTCATCCTTTCCCTCTTCCGCTTTGGGGAGAACAGCTTCCACCTTGGCTTCTTCCTTCTTCGCCTCGGTCTTTTTTGCCTCTGCCTCTTCAAGAAAGTCTGCGGGATCGGTGACGAAACTGTCATGTTTCCATTTGGAGATGACATAGAGCCACGGGCTGATCGTCGCATTCAGATCTTCGGCCGCCTTTGCAAGTTCAGCCTGTTTTTTCTTCTCCTCCTCAATCTTCTTCTCTGCCTCCGCCTGATCTGCCGCCTCACTCTCATCGGCATCTTCCGCTTTCACATCCGTTTTGATCTCCGGTGCGACATAGCCGACATCCGCTTTGAGATAGAATTTGTCATCCTCATCCCCGATCGCGCCGCCGGGATGGACTTTGTAAACCGTGCCGTCAAACAGATGAAACTCAAAGCGCAGGGCCTTGTCGAGTCCCGTCTCAGCCACTGGCGTTTCAGGGTTGGCAATGTTTTCCATCCGAAAGTAGGAGAGGAGTCTGAAGATATCCTTGGCCTTGGAACTTTTGAGTTTTTTCCCTTCGGGAATCTCCGCCAACTCCGGATCCTTCCCCTTCTCCGGCCGGTTGAGCGTGTATAGGACCTTATCCGCGTCCGGGTCAACGCAGACCACCTTTTCAACATCCTCGGCCTTGACATCCATCACCTTCTGGTCCAGCCATTTCTCAGGTTTTTTGTCTATGAACCGGAAGCTTTGGTCCACCATGTAAACCGTGAAATGATCTTTGGCAAACGTCACATAATTGCCAGTCCCCCCCTCTCTTGCCTTTCCGATGATGATGTCCGCGAGGGCCTTCTCATCCTTATCCCTGAGGATGATTCTGGAGCCTCGCTCATCTGTTGCTTTGTCCGTGTTATCCGGACTGTGCAGGGTCAGGCGGGAGAGGGTTTTGTCATCGCCCTTGAAACTTCTCCCGATCTTCGCGTCCCTCAGTTTCTCGACAATGTCGTTGAGCTTTGAAAAGTTCGCGGGATAGTTGAACTGCTCCTCAATCCCCCAAGCCTTCTCCCCCTTCTTCAGGGTCACGGAATTTTCATGGTCCTTGATGGTGATCCCCGTGATATTTTCCAGGGAGAGATCCGCGAGGAGTTTCTCCCCCATTCTTCCCTTCCTATCATCAGCAACGTCATCCCGGGTGGTCAGATAGGCAACGCCTCCCAGCAACGCGCAGACCAGCACCAGAATGACAAATGTCTTTGACTTCATAAGTCTCCTTCCAAAGAAACCAAGTTTTTTGAAAAAACTTAGTTTCTCTCTCGGTTGTTCCAAGTTTTTTGAAAAACTTAGTTTCTCTCTCGGACAACTGGCCTAATTCGCCAAGCTTCTGTTCCGGCGATAAATGGCATAAGCGATCCCTGCAAGGGATACCAGCATCGGCATCAGGAAGATGTTGAAAAGCTTGACCTTGCTGCCGAGATCTTCGATGTCGGCCCTCAGATTTCTGCGGACCTGCTTCAGTTCTTGGTTTATCCGTTGCTTCTCCTCCCGGAACTTCGCTATTTCGGATTCCTGATCCGGGCTCATGATGAATCGCTGGGACTTGTCCTTCTGCTTCTCAAACTCCTTCAGCTTCCGGTTGGTCTCATCCGCCTTCCGGACCAGTTCCTGCTCCCGCAACAACCACCGGGCCTGGGCCTTTTTCTCAAGCTCCTGAACTTTCGTGAACGGCCTGCCAAACTTTCCCCTGGACCGGATGCTGATCAACGCCTCGCTGCCCGTGAGCATTTCGGTGGTGTTCAGGAGAAAATTGAGATTGTCGTTGAATATCCGGGAGAGATTGAACCCGAGAAACCGCTGTTTGCTCACATAGTAGTCATCCATGAGCATATCCGCGTCAGAGACCACCACCACGATGGATTTGTCCTCACTCTCGGTGAGGGACACCTCCTTGTCAGAGTCCTTCTCCTTGTTCTTGTCGTCCTTGTCTTCTGGTTTGCCATCCGGAAACGCGCTTTTGAACTTCCCCCGTATCCTTGCCGCGAGATCGTACTGATCAATGGTCGCCTTGAAATCTCGGCGGAGCTGTTGCGCGCCGAACCGGATCCGGAAGCTCTCTGTCAGCGCGGAATTGCTGCTTGATTTCAGCAGGGCTTTATATTCAAAATCACTCTCCGGATCCTTTTCAAGCGCGCCGGCAATTGGCAAAAGGATGCTTTCAAGTTTTGCCGTGGTGATGTCATCCGCGTCGATCCCCTCAGACTTGACAGAGAGCCACAGCGGGTTGTCCTCCACCTGGTTGTTCTGATTTCTCAGCCGGGTGGCATAGTCAAAGTCGGTCACGACCTTGTTCTTCTCCATCTTGATTCCCCATGCGGAAAAGAGCTTATCCGGAGAGGAGGGTTGGGCCATTCCTTGGGGACCCGGGGCATCCCCCACAGAAAAGGGATCGGCAAACACGATGGCATTGCCGCCCTTCAGCACATACTGATCCACCGCGTATTGGAGCAGATCGCCCATCTCCCTAGGGTGGAGCAGAATGAGAAGATCCATGTCATCCTCAATGCGTTTCGCGTTGCCGCTGATCTCCTCCACGTCATACGTCTTCCTCAACTCGGTGACAAAAAGCCACGGCTCTGTCCTCTGGGTTGGCATCTGCATGTTGACAGGGCCACCGAAGATCGGAAGGCTGCTGATGATGCCGATCTTCCCCTTTTCCGGAGACTGCACCCGGGTGATCATCCGGGTGATGTCATATTCAAGCTGGGCCTCCCTGGACGGGTCCACCATTTTGATGGTCTCCTCCTGATCCGCGGCCAGCGCCACAATCCCAAGATAGATTCGGTCTCCTGTGGGAAAATTCATCCCTTCGAGACCGTAGCTGCGCGCCCAGTCCTCCTCATCCGAGTCCGGCTGGGTGTCATAGACTTCCACCGTGACTTTGCCGCCGCTATGGTATTCATACTCGGAGAGAAAGTCGAGCATGCGCTGGGCATAGGTTTTGATGTGGACGGGCGTGTTCACATTCTCCTTGGTGTAAAAGACCTTGATGGTAACCTCCTGTTCCATTTGGGCCAGGATATGCTGGGTCCCCTCGGAAAGGGAATAGAGTTTGTCGCTGGTGCTGTCCCATCGCAGATTGACCTGGGAAAAGATCAGGTTTGCGAGAATCAGGATGCCCAGCACCAGGACCAGCCCGCCGGCTGAAAGGAGGGATTTTCCCCCGATCAGCGATTCCCTGGTTTTCTTCTTTTCATCAGACATCTTGCCTCCTTAAAAAAAAATGAAAAGCGTTTGGGTTTCAAGTTTCAAGTTCTCATCAGACATAGTTTCCTCCTTAAAATAAATGACGGATTGGGCATCTTTCATTTTGCCTGAAAGGTGGTTCACGGTCTCGCACCGCCCAAAGGCGGAACTGGAATGTGAACCCATAAATGAAAGATGCCACGGATTGGAACACTTTTGGGATTTGGCATCCGGCCAAAAGTTTTCCAGGATTTTCCTTGGTATCCAAGTCTGCCCAAAAGAATCAAATCTGCCAATTAAGGGTCAAATTTTCAATCTGACAAAAACAGCGAGTTGCCATGTGAAAGGCATCCAAAAAGTGGCTTGCCCAACAAGCTGAGGAACCATGACCAAACAACATCCCGGCCCACGCCCGTTTCGGATTGGCAAATCCGAGACGTCTGCCGGATTTGGCAATCCGGCAGGAGCTGGAAATGGGGAAGTTGTTTAGTCACGGTTCCTGAGTCTGTTGACTTTGATTCAACCCCTCAATTCGCATTAAATTAAATATAATCAAAGATGAAAGGATTTCAAGTTCAAAATGATCAAATCTTCGCAAACCCCTCGCCCATTCCCTTTCCAAAGGCTTCGATCATGGAGACTGCCCCTCTTTTCAACGCGTCAGCCGCGTCTTTGACAACCTTCTTGAATGTCTCCTTCTCACTGGCGGGGAGGAACGCGCCGTCAATATGCTTGTCTTGGAGCCATGTCTCAAAGGGCTTCTCAGTCCGTACCGCCTTGACCAGCTCATCGGCCAGCCATGTGAGCATGATTTCGGATGTCACCCCCTCAAAACGCTCATCAGCGACAATCAGCCCCTTTTCTTTCAGGTATTCCAGTTCAGCCCCCCAGTTAAGGGTTGTTGCTGTAAGGTTCAGGGTGTGTTTGTTGCCACCATGTTGGTGTCTGCCATTTTTTGTGTCGATTGTTGGATGTGGCGAAAACTTTTGTCCGGCTTTTTGGCAAAAAACTTTTGTCCTCCCTGTGATGTTTCAACCGCAGATGAACGCGGATGAACGCAGATGGCTTTGACACCAGTCCCCTTGGTGTCAGGGTGGTCCGAGTGTGCAAACCCGCTTTCCCTTCCCTGTCTGTGAGGCTCGGACAAAAGGAGTGCAAAGATGGCGATGGTTGAGATCCTGTCATCCCAAGAGGCCATCTTTGTGCCTCCATCGCCTGCATCAGGCTCGGCCGTCCCACAATTCGCACGGGGAAGGTTCCTCCCTTGGAACTGCAAGGATGGCTTGTGAGAAGGATTGGCCGTGCATCCCTTTCGGCCTCAAAGAAAGTCTCAGGGCGTCGTGTGTGTGTCAATCCCCCTGGCATCAGGGAAAGCTCGAAATGTCACAAGGTGTCGTCTCCCGGAAGGAAGGTTGTTGACATCCTCGTCGGCATGTCGGGTGACATCCTTTCAATTGGCCGTCGGGCCACAAATGGGAGTGTCCACCATCGGGATGACACCGACATGCGAATTCTGCCAGCACCCTACAGATGGGCCCGAGCGGGGAAAAAGTACCGGGAAAAAGCTTGTCCCCGACATCTTTAATCGGGGGACGTCAGGGACAGGTTTGGAAGGAGCAGGGAATGGGAAGTTCAGCGGGCTTTCTCAAAAAAAGCCATCCGTTT
>JAOZRQ010000434.1:0-615 GCA_029940115.1 Desulfobacterales bacterium | reverse complement strand
CCGTTCACTGGGCATCTTTCATTTATGGGTTTACATTCCAGTTTGCAGTTCCGCCTTTGGGCGGTGCGAGACCGCCTAAAGGCGGAACCCACCTTTCAGGCAAAATGAAAGATGCCGTCAACTGCACCGGATCTCACGACAGCCCCGCGGCCACCTTTTTTCCCTGTTCAAACATTTCTGGATAATCAGCCTCCATTTTTTCAGGATCAAGGGTACTAAACGTCCCGCCCCAAGCAAAATGATGGGCAACCAGCCTGCCGATGGCATATGTGGTGGCAGCGGCAAGAATCGGCATGGCGATCACCCCGACGGTCTGTCCGGATCCTGGAACGACCTTGGTGAGACTTCCCGCCAGCGGGACCGCGTGGATTGTGGGAAAGAGACCGCCAAACAGGGAGAACAGGGTATTTTTCACCTTTCCCTTGGAAAACGGGACCCCGTACTTTTTGGCAATTTTCCTCAACATATTGATCTGAATGCCGGCCAAGCCGGCAAAATCGATCAGCGGCACGGGGATCAGGGCGACCCCCATCGAGGCATACATATGGTTTCTGATGATGCTGTCCGCATCTCTCCTTGACAGGCTTCCTGCCGTAACCTCTGTTGCTTTGTCTT
>JAOZRQ010000889.1 GCA_029940115.1 Desulfobacterales bacterium | reverse complement strand
GCCGGGTTTGTCGCCCACTCCAACTTTTTGTCCTGTACACAGCTGAAAAATATAAGGATGACTGAAAAAAACATTCGACAAATCCGTCGAATTATGTTTCAATGAAGCTGATTGGTAATCTTGCTCTTAATCTTAATTTGGATGGACGCGGGCAGGATTGGGAGCGAGATTAAAATGAGCAAGTTGTTCAGTCACATGTCCTAGGCAATGGAAATCGGTCGCGCCCGGATTGACAAATTCGGCAGGGAAACAGGGAAATGATGCAGAAGTTGCACATTTTGATCGTGGAAGATGGAAAGTCCCAGAGAGAACTTCTGCGGGATTTTCTTCGGGAGCAGGAGTATGATGTCTCAGAGGCTCCAGACGGGGAGAATGCGATTGACAAGGTGAAAAACGTTTATGTGGATCTGCTCCTTCTCGATTACAAAATGCCCAAGGCCAATGGGATGCAGGTGCTCGAGACGGTCAAGCGCATCAACCCGGAGATTGACGTGATCATGATGACCGCCTACGGGACCATAGACACCGCTGTCGCGGCCATGAAGGCCGGCGCGGCCGATTATATCACCAAGCCTGTGGAACTGGACGAGCTGCTACTCCAGATTGACCGGATTTCCGAACGGCGCACCCTTGTGAGGGAGAATGAGATTCTCCGGGAGGAGATGCGGGAGAAGGGGGTGACCACCGATCAGATCATCTTCGAGAGCGAGGCCATGGGCGAAGTGGTGAATCTCGCGGGAAGAGTCGCGGAGAGTCACGCGACCATGCTGATTCTTGGGGAAAGCGGCACGGGCAAGGAGCTTATTGCCAAACTGGTTCATACCGTGAGCCCCCGCTCCAATCGCCCCATGATCACGGTGAACTGCGCGGCCCTGTCTGAGAATCTGCTGGAGAGCGAGCTGTTCGGTCATGAGAAGGGGGCCTTCACCGGGGCCGCGGGGAAGAGAATCGGCCGCTTTGAGGAGGCTGACGGGGGAAGCCTCTTTCTGGACGAAATCGGGGACATCTCCCCAGCGGTTCAGGTGAAGCTTCTCCGGTTTCTTCAGGAGCGGGAGTTTCAGCGCGTCGGCGGGAACCAGACCCTCCATGCCGATGTCCGGATGATCAGCGCGACCCATCGGAATCTGAGGGAAAGGATAAGCGCGGATGCCTTCAGAGAGGATCTCTATTACCGCCTGAATGTGGTGAGCATTGAGATCCCCTCTCTGAGAGAGAGAAAAGAGGATATCCCCCCGCTGGCAGAGCATTTCTTGAAACGCTTTGCCACTGACTCCGGAAAAGATATCCAAGGGATGACCCCTGAGGCGAGAGATCTGCTGATGAAGTACGATTACCCAGGCAATGTCAGAGAACTGGAGAACATTGTCGAGCGCGCGGTGGTGATCACCCGGGGATCGCTCATATCTGCCAAGGATCTCCCCTTTTCAGGGATCCCTTCCGCTCCTCATCAGCGCGCGAAAAAGACCCTGAGGACACTCAGAGAAGCGGTGGAAGAGCTGGAGCGTGAAATGATTCAAAACGCGCTGAAAGAGACTGGAAATCATCAGACCAAAGCCGCAGGCTTTTTGGGCATCAGCGAACGGATGTTGCGTTACAAGCTCAAGAAATATGCGTGAGGCGTGATGAATGAAGCGTGAGGCGTGATGAATGAAGCGTGAGGCGTGA
>JAOZRQ010000433.1 GCA_029940115.1 Desulfobacterales bacterium | reverse complement strand
ACTGTCCATCCATTGTCCCGTCAGGCGTTTATGGGAGCTCAACAAAGGGAGTGCAAGAAGGGCGGTCTCATTGCCCTTCAACCTTCACAATTTGTGACTCATTGCGGTCATCAAATTGGGGGATGCCAGAATCCTGGATGCTACTGTTGAGCCACCCGCCACAGTGAGTTTGAATTCGATCCTCCCGAGGCAGGCAGGAAGATTGATTTCGAGCTGAAGCTTATGCTGAAAGGCGCTGGCACAAGTCCGACAGTCAGGCGTGAAATCCTTTGTTCCCCGCCCAATTATCCGGGAGCCGAACCATTTTACTATTATAAGGCACACAATATGGAAGTTGGCAAGGGTGTCGTCTCCGTTTATGACGATGCCTCTCAGACAAGGAGCCATTTTGAAAAACTCCATGATGAACAGCGCAATGTGTCAGACGGTTTGGCTGTTTGCAGGAGGCGGTGAGTCTGAAATTAAGGGGCTTATGCCGTTTTTCCGGGATAACTTTCCTCACTGCAATTTTAAGAGGCTGACACCGGCAAAGATCAAAAAAGGTCGCCGACAAATGCCCTTTTTTCAAGGAGTTGTACATTTGTCTGAAAAAACATTGCATGAAGCTTGGTTGACTGACCAAACTGGCCGTTGACCCGATTGTTCGATTTGTCGGCGGATTTCCCGTCAATTCATTGCCGGGAAATCAAATTTGAGGCAAAGCAAAATATGGACATAAAAGAGGCCGTCCGATATTATCATGCGGGTCAACTGAAAAAGGCCCAGGATATCTGCCAGAAGATATGTGAGACCTATCCGGACCATCCGGACGCGCTCCACCTGTCAGGAGTTGTTGCCGCCCATGCGGGTGAGCATGGCAGGGCCATGGACCTGATGAAGCGGGCCATTCAGCGATCTCCTGACAATCCGGCCTATCACAGCAACCTCGGATCCGTGTTTCAGGGGATCGGCAGGTTAGAGGAGGCCCAGTCATGCTGCCGAAAAGCGATCCAGTTGAAACCCGACTTTGCCGGCGCATACAACAACATGGGCGCCGTGTTTCAGGATCAGGGCCGGATGGATGAAGCGATCTCCTCTTTTCGCAAGGTCTTGGAATTGGAACCGGATTTTGTCGGCATTCATGACAACCTCGCGTTCCTGTTGCAACAGAACTGTGCATGGGGGGAACTCGAAGAACTCTCCCCAACACTTGGCCGACTGACCCAAAACGCCTTGGACAAAGGCGAGAAAAGCCCTGAAAGCCCGTTCTCGAGCCTGATGCGAACCTCTGATCCCGCGCGCAATCTTGCCGTTGCAACGTCCTGGGCAGAAGATGTGGCCCGCCGGATGTCAGGATTGGAGATAAAGAGAGGGGATTTTACGAGGCGACCCGAGTCCCCCAAGATCAGGATCGGCTATCTCTCATCTGATTTCTACGATCATGCCACCGCCCATCTCATCTTGGGGGTGTTCGGGCATCATGACCGGGATGAATTTGACATTTTCTGTTACACCTACGGAAAAGATGACGGAAGCCATTACAGGAGGAAAATCAAGCAGGACTGTGACCGCTTCGTTGAGTTGCGTGGTCTGAGCCATCTGGACGCGGCGAAACGGATATCCGAAGATGGGACGGACATTCTCGTTGACCTGAAAGGGCACATGAAGGATAATCGGCTGGAGATATGTGCGCTCCGCCCGGCACCAGTCCAAGTGACGTATCTCGGATTTCCCGGGACCACCGGCGCGGATTTCTTCGGCTACATGATGACAGACCCCATCGTGACCCCGAAAAATCATGCCCCTTGGTACAGCGAACATCTGGTGTTCATGCCTCATTGCTATCAGGTGAACGACCATACCCAGCCGATCTCCGACCGGGAATGGAGAAGAAGCGATTTCGGATTGCCTGAAAAAGCCTTTGTATTCTGCTCATTCAACAATTTCTACAAGATCGAGCCGGTCCTGTTCGATGTCTGGATGAAGATGCTTCATCGGGTTCCGGAAAGCGTCCTGTGGCTCCTGCCGGGGAACAGCCTGGCAACGGAGAATCTGACACGAGAAGCTGCGGCCAGAGGGATGGATCCGGCAAGGCTCGTTTTTGCCAAAGGGTTGCCAAAGGCGGAACATTTGGCGCGCCATAGGTTTGCGGATCTGGTTCTCGACACGCGGATATACAACGGCCACACCAGCACCAGTGACGCATTGTGGGCCGGCGTTCCTCTGCTTGCGTTGCAAGGGACCCATTTTGCGTCCCGGGTCTCATCAAGCATCCTGACGGCCATCGGATTGCCCGAGCTGATAACCGACACCCCCGATGCATATGAAAATCTTGCCGTGCGATGGGCAACCCATCCAGAGGAGTTGCAGGCCATCCGGCGAAAGCTTCATGAAAATCGCCTCACCGAACCGCTTTTTGACACCCCCCGGTTTGTCAGAAATCTGGAGAAAGCCTATCAAAAGATGTGGGAGACATTTCTGGCCGGCGGAAAGCCGAGACAGATTGAGGTGGATGAGGAAACCCGGAGTCGCTCTTGATGAAGGAGGAAAGAAACCCGGTTTCTGACACAGTACCGCGTCACTGAAACCTGACCGATGATCAAGCGTTTCAACAAGGGCCTGAAACAACTGAAATCCAGTGGAAAGATCAAACAATATCTCACTGAATCCCGGAGGGGAGAATCTGTGTACAGGACAAAAAAAGAGAAACCCGGCTTTTTTCTTGCAGTTGGGGAGTCGGCCCATTTGGGAAAAAGCCGGGTTTGTCGCCCACTCCAACTTTTTGTCCTGTACACAGGGGAGAATACAAAAAATGAAATATCGCCTCAGTATTGCCCGTCAACTGATTCTTCATATTCTGGTGTTCAGTTCGCTGATCACCTTATGCACAACAGCCTTCCAACTCTTTATGGATTATTCCCGCGACATGAGTGAGATTGAAGATCATTTGCAACAGATAAAGGCAATCTCCCTGAAAAGCCTGACCGCAAGTTTATGGGACATGTACAAGCCTCATCTTCAAATTCAGTTGGAAGGTCTTCTGCGACAGAGGGATATGCAGTATTTGGAAGTTCGTAAAAAAGAGGAGGTCTATGTGTCTGCGGGAACGCTCCGATCTGAAAATACGATCTCAGTCATGTTTCCGATGGTGCATGTTCGTGAAAACAAAAAATTTCCGATAGGTGAACTCTCAGTGGTTGTCAGTCTGGATGGGGTCTATCGGCGTCTGTTTGACAAGGTGCTGATCATTCTTTTTTCCAATTTCATAAAAACTTTTTTGGTTTCCACATTCATGTTCTTCATCTTTCACCATCTTGTCACAAGGCATCTTGTCAGGATTTCCCAACATTTCCGAATGGTTGCTTCCGATTACTTGGATAATGCGTTAACTTTGAGACGCAGGGACAAGAATGATGAACTGCATCAGGTGGTGGCCGCCATCAATGCGATGAAGGTCAGCCTGAAAGATTCTTATGTTTCCAAAGATTACGTTGAAAACATTCTCCGGTCCATGTCCGACACGCTCATTGTCGCAGACCGCGATGGGGTCATTCTTACCATCAATCAGGCGGCTCTCAGTCTTTTAGGATACACCGAACAGGAACTCATCGGAAAACCGATAAACATGATCCTTTCAGAAAGGAGTCAGAGCTCGAAGCGGCAAACAGGGATTGAAGGGATAATCGGAAAAGGTTCTGTTCATGGAATTGAAATGATCTATCTCACAAAAAACAAAACCCGGGTTCCCATGCTCTTTTCCGGTTCGGTCATGCGGGATAAGGAAGGGACCCTTCAGGGAGTTGTCTGCGCGGCCCAGGATATCACTGAGCGCATACAGGCCAGAGAAATGCTGATCAGAGCCAAAGAACAGGCAGAGGCTGCCAACATTGCCAAATCCCGATTTTTGAACAACATGAGCCATGAATTTAAAACTCCTCTTAATGCCATTGTAGGCTTCAGCGAGCTTTTAAGGGAGCTCACGAAACAATTCCCCTTGCCTGAAAAGTTCCGGCAATACCTTGAGGACATTCAGACCAGCGGTCAGAATCTCTCCGAGATGGTCACCCATATTCTGGATTTGTCCCAACTGGAGACCGAAGAAACCCAAGTCTCTGAGGAAGATGTGAATCTGGAACTCCTGATTGAAGACCTTTTCCAACACCACCAGGAGCAAGCCCTTCAGAAGGAGCTGACCCTGACTTGGGATGTTGACCCGCAACTCCCGGAAGCCATTCGCTCTGATCGTGCCAAACTGACTCAGATTTTGGGGAATCTGGTGGAAAACGCCATCAAATTCACCCTTGAGGGCAAAGTCGTTCAACTCAGATCACGCCGGGAAAATGACTTCGTCCTGTTCCGGATCATTGATGAAGGCATGGGCATCCCCCCGGATCGGCAAGAGTCCGTGTTTAAAGCTTTTGAGCAGGCGGACAACAGCGCCACCCGCCAATTCGGGGGGGCCGGATTGGGTCTGGCAATCGTCAAACACACGGTTCACCTGCTGGGTGGGGAAATCAGCCTGGAAAGCAAACTGGGGGAGGGTTCGGTTTTCTCAGTCAGAATCCCTCTGGTCGGAGTGCCTGCTCAGGCGATGAAACCTGAAGTTGCCAGGGAGGCGGTTCCTACGCTTCCTGAATACGTAAAAACACGGTTGTCTGAACAACTTCAGACGTTCGCAACCATCCCCATCTACAACACCGAGCAGATTCTGGACCTGATCCAGGAAATGAGGACCCTCTGCGAAGGCTTTGATTCTGCCTGTCCGGCGATTCTTAAAACGATGGAAACCGCGGCATTCAACGCGGATGAAGGACAATTCCGGGCTTCAATGCAACAGTGGACGTATTTATAAGTTGGGGAAGTCCCGGAGGGCCCGCTGAAAATAGCCCGGCAATTCATTGCCAAGGTGGGAATCACACCGTCCCGCAGGGACAGAATGAAAATAGCCCGGCAATTCATTGCCGGGGGGATACCATCAATTTTATCCAGTCCCGTAGGGACAGAATGAGAATAGCCCGGCAATTCATTGCCGGGGTGGGAATCACACAGTCCCGTAGGGACAGAATGAGAATAGCCCGGCAATTCATTGCCGGGGGAGGAATTTTATTCAGTCCCGCAGGGACGACTGAGAAAGGAGAGGCATTATGGCAAATTCATACATCAGCCTGTATGTCCATTATGTGTTCAGCACCAAAAACCGTGTTCCACTTTCAAGGATGAGGCTCCGTATTCTGAGAAAGAACTGAAGGGAATGCTTGACGCTGTGCGGATTCACGACACAAAGACGCTGGCGGAGCGGAATCAGGACCGCGGAGGGCTTATAACCTATCTGAATGACCTCAGAAGGTTTCTGAAAGAGAATGAGGTGCTCAGGAAGGACTTTGACCCGGACGGCATATTTGACAACAAGGTCATCATGGAAGTGCTGGAAGAAGTGAAGTGAGAGATCAAAAGAGTGTAACCAAAATGAGGCAGAGTTGTTTTTTTGAGGCTTAAACGCAGAGGTCGCAGAGAAGCAGAGGGATTCCGCCCTTTTCTGCTCTGCGGGTCTCTGCGTCTCTGCGTTTAAGAGTTCAGGTTCTGCATGGGTCATGTTTCATCCTGGTTACACTCAAACTGAGTACAGGACAAAAAACCCGGCTTTTTCTTGCGGCCGGGAGGTCGGCCCGTTGGGAAAAAAGCCGGGTTTCTTGCCGTTCCCGACTTTTTGTCCTGTACACAGACACTCAAATCAAAACTTCTCACTCAGATGGAGGTGTTATGAAATTCAAATCTTTACATGCAAAATTGGTGGTTGTTTTCGGTGTGTGCCTGCTGTCAGTTGTCGGAGTGCTTGTGATATATGGTGTTCTCTCTGGCAAAGAGACACAGACCTTCATGCTGGAGTCAGTGACGGCGGCCGCCACTGAGGCTGCGGAAAGGCAACTCCTTGCAAATGCCCGTGCAACAGGGCTTGAAATCAAGACGGAGCTTGAAGTGGCCCTGGATTCAGCCCGAACTCTGGCTGACGTATTTTCCGGGATCAAGGACAAAGACATAAATCTGAAGATTGACAGGGATCGGATCAACGGAATTCTGAGG
>JAOZRQ010000888.1 GCA_029940115.1 Desulfobacterales bacterium | reverse complement strand
GGCAGAAGTTCGTAGTCCAGAAACTCGTAGTCCCGCCTTCAGGCGGTCTCCGGCAGAAGTTCGTAGTCCAGAAACTCGTAGTCCCGCCTTCAGGCGGTCTCCGGCAACCTGAAGGCGGAATGGGTTCACACGGTTTGAACCACCGGCAGGGTGATCACAAATGTCGTGCCCAGACCCCCTTCCGATGTCACATTCAGCCATCCCCCATGTTCTTCGATAATTCGGAAGGCGATGCTCAGTCCCAAACCGGTCCCTTCTTCCTTGGTCGTGAAAAAAGGTTCAAAGACCTTTTCCCGGATGGCCCGGGGAATGCCCGGTCCGTTGTCGCTCATTCGGATAATCGTCACGTTGCCCAGAGGCCTGACAAAGGCCACTTCTTCATAAATGCTGATCAATCCGCCGTTTTCCATCGCTTCACAGGCATTTACCGTAAGGTTGACAAGCACCTCCTTCAACTGCTCGGGGTCGGCCTGTGTCTCCGGAAGCGGATGATTGCGGATGATTCTGACATTCACGTCGTAAGATTTCAGGCGGTGCGCCAACAACTGAATCGCGAGATCCACCACGCCGGAGGGGCTGATCTGTTGCATTTTCAACTTGGGAGGCCGGGAAAATTCAAGGAAATTCTGAACAATGGTGTCAATATGGCGGATCTCTTCGGAAATGACTTCAAAATCCTCTTTCTGACTGACAGACAGGTTCAGGGAGCGGCTCAAAGAAAATAAGCGCATCTTAACCGAGGTCAGGGGATTCCGGATGCTGTGGGCCATGCCTGCCGCCAGTTTTCCGATCATGGCCATCTTTTCTGCCTGCAATAAATGGACACGGCTTCGTTCAAGCTCGAGCTGGGTTTTGCCCGCGTCTTTGATCAGCCCCTGAACCGTTCGGCTGAGTGCCTCTATTTCATCTCCGGACGGATGCCGGCCGTCCTTTTTGTCAGCCTCCAGAGTCAGTTTCCGGACCGGTCCCAAGACATGATGGATCAACATAAAGGCCAGCAACCCCCCCAAGGAAAATTCGGTGAATATGGCAATACCCGTTATGATCCTGAGTTTTCCGGACTGAGCCTGGCTTTTTTCCTTTGCCTGTCTGATCCGTGTGATGTGGATGTTCTTGTATGCCTCACAGAGATCAAAAAGCCTGGAAAAGTGATCCCGCACTTCCTGATGGAGTCTGACGCCTTCCTTCCGATCTCCGGCTTTATAGTGTTCGATGACTTGGTCTTTGGCATTGATATAAATGGTGTGCTGCACCCCGATCTGACGGATCAGCTCCTGCTCTTTCTCTCTGTCCTTAACCAGCGCGCGCGTCTTGTCAATCTGTTCACTGAACATGCCGCGATATTTCTGCAACTGCCTGAGCCATTCCGGATCGCCGTCCAGAAAATAGTAGGAGACAAATCCTTTCTGGTTTATCAGGGCGATTTTCAATGCCTCCGCGGCCTGATACGCGGCAACGTCCTCATCAATGATGCCGGTCAGAAGCCCTTCCATCCGATAGGTGTACCACACTATGACCAGCCCCCCCAGCAACGTGATAAAGACCAGGCTGCTCAAAATCATATAAATCCGGATACGCAGATTGAGTCGGTTCCACATGCTATCCTCAGAAATAATGGAAGAAGAAACCCGGCTTTTTCTTGCAGTTGGGGAGTCGGCCCATTTGGAA
>JAOZRQ010000432.1:2374-6082 GCA_029940115.1 Desulfobacterales bacterium | reverse complement strand
TGGCTGTCCCCAGACTGGTCTTCAGGATCGTGACTGCCTGAAATCACATGCAACCTTGTAAGCCCGCTCCAAGTTCTTCACAAACCGGGGCGTGTCGAAAAGCGGTTGGGTCAGGCGGTTTTTGGCAAGTCTCCGCCGGATCCCCTGCAACTCTTCGGCACTCTCCGCGAGCCAGACCCCGAGGTCCTCATACTCATCAGGGGTCTGTGTGATCAGATCCGGCAGGCCCACCGACCTCAGAATGCTGGCGGAGACACGGGAGGCAAAATGCGTCCCCTGAAGGGTGATCACCGGAACCCCGGCCCACAGCGCGTCGCTGGTGCTGGTATGGCCGTTGACAATCCAAGTGTCCAAGGCCAGATCCGCAAGCCGGCATCGGGCCAAATGCTGATCCTTCGGCAGTTCCCCGGAGAAAATGAGCCGATCCGGCGACACCCCTCTCGATTCAGCTTCCCGCCTCAGATTCCGCTCCATGGACGCGTTCCTGCTCAACAGCCATAAAACGCTTCCCGGGATATGGTGGAGCATGCGCATCCAGACATCAAACACCCCGGGTTCGATCTTGTACGCGGTGGTGAACGAACAGAACAGAAAGCCCTTGTCAGGCAGGCCGAAATCTGCCCGCTTCCATTCCTTCTCCGAAATCGGTTGGGCATGATCGTTCACCTGATAGCAATGCGGCATGAACAGAAGCTTCTCGCTGTACCAACGAGCGTGGCCCCGGGGCGTCACGATCCGGTCCGTGATGATGTGGTCAAAGAAATCGGCTCCGGTGGTCCCGGGAAACCCGAGCCAAGTCACCTGAACCGGCGCGGGCCGAAGCGCGCAGATGTCCAGGCGGCTTCCGGTGGTGTGCCCCTTCAGGTCAACCAGAATATCCACTTGATCTTCATATATGGCCGCGGCCGCATCCCCGTGGCTCAGGCCATGCAGATCGACAAACCGGTCACAATCCCCCTTGATTCGCTTTCTGTAGAGACTTCCGTCATCCTTTCCATAAGAATAGCCGCATACCTCAAACTCGTCGCGATGATGCAGGCCGAACAGACTCAACATGAGGTGGGCGGTGGCATGGTGGCAGAAATCGTTTGAGAGATAGCCGATCCGAATTCTTGACATCCTGGGTTTCCTTCTCTTATGAGAGAATCTGATTTTCAGTTCCGACGCTCGCTTGGCAATATCGGACGCATACGACCGGGCCACGGCAAAATTGAGGCGCGGGTCAGCGTGTCGGATGATGTTCACAAAGGGCATTTCATCCGGCTTCATCCCTTTGTCCAAGGCGGCTCTTGTCAGGGCGTCCACCTTTTCCGCCAGAGGGGCCATCTCCCGCCAGTCGCACACCTGTTGCAACTGAAGGAGAAGATTCGGACAGATCCGGGTCATCTCCGGTTGCAATCGCAGGGCGTTGCGATAATGTGAAATCGCCTCATCCGGTTTTCCCTGGCATAAGCACACGGTGCCGAGATTGTTGTATGCACCTGCGAAATCGGGGTTCAGTCGGATGGCCTGATGATAATGGCGGCTGGCTTCATTTAGACGGCCCTGACGCCTGATGAGATTCCCCATGTTGTTCCAAGCCATCGCGGAATCCGGATCCAGTCGCAACGCGTGTTCATAGTACGAGATCGCCTCGTCGGACCGGTTCTGTGCCTGAACGATGTTTCCCATGTGAATATACGCATCAGGGAAGTTTGGCTTCATCTCGACGGCCTTTTGAAAACAGGTCATCGCCTCGTCTGATCGCCCCTGTTTTCTCAATTCGATGCCCATATGATAAAAGCCCCAAGCATTCTCCGGCGATGGACGCCCCACGCGCATTCCCGGGGGTTCCGTCACTTTGATCGGTCTCGGTCCTTCCCCGGACAAAAAAAGCTTCCACATCTCCTGATACGCGATCTCCAGATTTCGGACAAACCGGGGCGTGTCAAAAAGCGGCCCGGTCAGGCGGTTCTTTTCGAGCTTCTCCCGCGTTGCCTGCAATTCATCCGGATGGGTCGCCAGCCGGATGGCAAGGTTTTCATACTCTTCGATGGAATGGGTGATCAGTTCAGACAGTCCCATGGACGCAAGAAAGCTCGATGAGGTGCGTGAGGCAAAATGCGCTCCTTGAAGGGTGATCACCGGAACCCCTGCCCGCAACATGTCATTTGTGGTGGCATGGCCATTGTAAATCCTTGTGTCGAGCGCCAGGTCCGCAAGATTGACGCGGGCCAGATGATCCGCCTTTGCCGGCAACCTTTCGGCAAAGAGAAGCCGTCCAGGGTTCACATGTCTTGCCCGGGCCGCCTGCCTCAGATTCTCCGCGGCCGCCTCGTTTTTCATCAGCCACAGGAGACTCCCTGGAATCTGTCGGAGGATCCGCATCCAGATGTCGAACAGAACGGCTTCGATCTTGTATCCCTGGTTGAACGAACAGAATACAATCCCCTCCTCAGGCAGTCCCACATCCGGGCGGCTCCACGCCTTGTGGGAAACGATCCCCGCATGATCGCTTACCATATAGCCATGCGGCATGTAAACGAATTTTTCACTGTAGAAGGCCGCGTGTTCCTCGGGGGTGACGATTCTGTCCGTGATGATGTAGTCAAACCAGCTGGCCCCAGTGCTTCCCGGAAACCCGAGATAGCTCACCTGAACCGGTGCGGGGCGCAGCGCGCATATCGCGAGTCTGTTTCCTTTCATATATCCTGTCAGGTCAACGAGAATGTCAACCTGGTCTTCATGGATCCGCCTTGCCGCGTCCTCGTCGCTGATACGTCTTATGTCAATGAACCGGTCACAATCGGTCTTGATTCGCCGCCTGTAGTAACTTCCGTCATCTTCCCCATGAGAATAGCAGAATGCCTCAAATTCATCCCGGTGATGGCATCCGAACAGACTGACCATCTGATGGCCCACCGGATGATCTCGGAAATCGTATGAAAGATAGCCTATGATGAGCTTCTTCTTGGCGGTTCCTCTGTTGTCAAAGGAGAAGCGGATATCGGCGTCCGAGGCCCGCGTGGCGATATCGCTGGCATGCAATCGGGCCACGGCTATGTTGCGGACTGGGTCAGGGTGTCTCATCAGGCTGACAAAGGGGGATTCAGCCGTTTTCATCCCGCTCTCCAACGCGCGGTGCGTCAGGTCGTCCAGCTGTTTTTCCGCGTGTTCAAGCTCCTGCCACGCACAGGTATGTTTCAAGAGAAACACAAGCGTGTTGACCGCCTGATCCAGTTCCGGCTTCAGCTTGATGGCCTTCTGATAGTACGGGATGGCCTCGGCAAACCTCCCTTGGTCGTTCAGTATGGAGCCGATGTTCCCGTGGCCTTCGGCAAAGCTCGGTTTCATCCTCACGGATTTGTGATACAAGGCGAGCGCCTGATCCACCTTTCCGCGTTCCTTGAAAACATTCCCGATGTTGTTGAATGCCTCGGCGCAGTCCGGGTTCAACTCAAGGGCCTTCTGATAGCATGAAAACGCCTCATCCAGTCTGCCCTGTGTCTGCAGCCGGATGCCCATGCGAACATGCTCGGCTGCCTTGGTTTCTGCTTTCATCTTTTCATCCCACCCATTTCAGTTGCACTTTTCGGCATCCTTCATCCCCGACAAAAAACGTCGGGGACAGGTTTATGGGTTTGTAGTTCCGCCTTTAGGCGGTGTGACAGTTCGGTTTGTAGTTCCGCCTTTAGGCGGTGTGACAGTTCGGTTTGTAGTTCCGCCTTT
>JAOZRQ010000432.1:0-2274 GCA_029940115.1 Desulfobacterales bacterium | reverse complement strand
AGGCGGTGGCATCTGGGATTTTGTGACCATTTTGAGGCTGTCAATGATTTCAGCATGTTACGAGAACTTATGACTGACGAGTTAATTGGAGATTTCAAAGTAAACCCTTGGGCCGATTCTCTCCGCGTTGAAATAGTGGAAGTTCCGATTGAGCAAGGAGGAATCGAATATCTCGTCAGGAACGGTAAGGGGCAAGATGCATCTCCCCTTTTGTCGGTTTCTTTGAGAGCAAATATTCTCGTCGGAATCTGTCCCTGACATCTTTTGTCAGGGGGGAATGGATTCCTGTTTTCGTAGGAATGGCAGAAAAAAAACTTGATGATCAAGTTTGAGACAATCTCTTTTCTCAACTTCCTGAAAGAGTAACCATTCTTGAATTAAAAGTCAAATGTTGTGATTTGTTGTTGTTTTCCAGATTTCCATTGACTTAAAATGAAAATGTTGGCATATTCTTGGTTCTAATGTAGGCTGTCTAAATCAGCCAATTTTGCTTGGCCAACTTTTGGCCCGCCCCTGTCCGCCCCAAATTCCGTCAGGACAAGTGCTTGGGACGACATGGCCGGGTCCGAAAGTCGGGCAAAAAACATGGCTGGAAACTGGCGTTTTCAGACGGCCTAGTTCTAATGGTTCGGATTTGGCAATCGTTCGACTGAGCGTTCGACTGAGCTCACGCCGAAGTCCGAACGCGGCTCCCGAACCGACTGGCCAAGCCTTCCGATGGGATGGACTTCAACATATCATACAAAAGACAGGGGATTGGGATCATGGGCAGACTATTCGGCACAGACGGCATAAGAGGCAGGGCCAACATCCATCCGATGACCGCTGAGATGGCGCTGACTGTCGGGCGGGCGGTGGCCTCCCTTTTCAGGAAAGAGGGACACCACACAAAAATCGTCATCGGAAAGGATACCCGGATATCCGGCTCCATGCTGGAATCTGCGATGGTTGCCGGCGTATGTTCAATGGGAGCGACCCCTTGGCTGACCGGCATCCTCCCCACCCCCGGCATCGCCTTCATCACCACCCACATGGCCGCGGACGCGGGGATCGTCCTCTCCGCGTCCCACAATCCATTTTATGACAACGGCATCAAGATATTCAACCGTGACGGTTACAAACTCTCGAATGAAAAAGAGGCTGAGTTGGAGGCGCTGATCTTGGATGGCGACACCGCTTCCATATGCGAGTCGGTTCAGGAGATTGGCACCACCAGCTTTGTGGAGGGTCCAGTCAGGCGTTACGTCAGCTTTCTCAGAGCGATCATCCCCAGAGAATGCCGGTTAAACGGGATGAAGATCGTTTTGGATTGTTCCCACGGCGCGACCTACCAAGGCGCGCCACAACTCTTTGCGGAACTCGGTGCCGATGTCGAGCCGCTCTTTGTCTCTCCTGACGGGAAGAACATCAATGAGGACTGTGGATCCCAGCACCCTGAGGCCCTGCAGAGGCGGGTGCTGGCAGGAGATGCCCATCTCGGTCTCGCATTTGACGGGGACGGGGACCGGCTGATCGCGGTGGACGAGAAGGGGAATGTGATCACCGGCGATCAGGTTCTTCTGATCTGTGCAAAGCATATGAAAGAGAACGGTCTTCTCAAAAATAATCGAGTGGTCTGCACGGTGATGAGCAATATCGGATTCCGGCTGGCTTTGAAGGAGATGGGGATTGAGTATGTCATGGCAGATGTGGGGGACCGCCATGTCTTGCGGGAGATGGCCGCGTCCGAAGCGGTTCTGGGCGGCGAGGATTCGGGCCACACCATCTTTCTGGATCATCACCCCACTGGTGACGGCATCCTGACCGCCCTGAAACTGATTGAGGCGATGCAGGCGGAGGAGAGGCCCTTGTCCGAACTGGGGAGGATGATGAGGGTCTTTCCCCAGATGCTCATGAATGTGACGGTGACAAGCAAGCCGGACATTGAGACCCTGCCGGAGATTCAGGAGGCGATCCGGGCTGTGGAGGCGGATCTGGGGGAAAGGGGAAGGGTGTTGGTCCGCTACTCCGGAACCCAGTCCCTTTGCAGGGTCATGGTGGAAGGGCCAACCCAGGAGGAGACTCGGCGGTGCTGTCAGCAGATTGTGGATGTGGTAAGCTCCAAGATGAGTTTGATGAGTTTTTGAGTTTTTGAGTTTTTGAGTTTTTGAGTTTGTGAGTTTGTGAGTTTGTGTGTTTGTGAGTTTCTGAGTTTGTGAGTTTGTGAGTTTCTGAGTTTCTGAGTTTGTGTGTTTGTGTGTTTGTGAGTTTCTGAGTTTGTGAGTTTGTGAGTTT
>JAOZRQ010000431.1 GCA_029940115.1 Desulfobacterales bacterium | reverse complement strand
TGAGCTCAGTCGAACGCTCAGTCGAACGAATTGCCGGGCTGTTTTCACAAGTCCCTCCGGGACAATTCCCCCAACTTGCAAATGTGCCCGTGCCCTGCCCGACGACACCGGGCACGGGCACACGGGGCACGGGGCACGGGCAGAGAAAAAGGGAGGAACATGTATGGGACAGAAAGTAAACCCCATTGGAATGCGATTGGGAATCGTCAGAACATGGGAATCAAGATGGTATGCGGACAAGCACTATGCGGACCACATTCTTGAAGATCACAACATCAGAAAGTTTGTCAAAAAAAAGCTCTACCATGCCGGCATCTCAAAAATAGAGATCGAAAGATCATCCAAGCGGGTTAGGCTTCGCATACACACCGCGAGGCCCGGAATCGTCATCGGAAAGAAGGGGGCCGAAATTGATCTGCTGAAAAAACAGCTGGAGAGAACCCCCGAACTGAACAAAGGTGGGCATCAAGTCCTCATTGACATACAAGAGGTCAGAAAACCGGAGATCGATGCCCAACTCGTGGCCGAAAACGTGGCCCTTCAGATCGTCCGGAGAGTCGCCTTCCGCCGCGCCATGAAGCGCGGCGTGTCATCAGCCATGCGCTTCGGTGCCAAAGGAGTGAAGATCATATGTGCCGGCCGGCTTGGCGGCGCTGAAATGGCCAGGACCGAATGGTATCGGGAAGGCCGGGTCCCCCTGCACACCCTGCGAGCCGACATAGACTACGGATTCGTGGAAGCCCGCACAACTTATGGGATCATCGGCGTGAAGGTGTTCATATTCAAAGGGGAGATACTGAAAGGGGAGCATACCGAGGCCTAGAAGGTGTTTGAAAACATCTGCCACCCTCTCTTTGCCCCTGCCCGGTTTCTGGCACGTCAAAGGCATCTTGTGCAAGTGCCCGGGAAAAAGTTTTCAAGGATTTTGCTTGTGCCCCAAAGAAACCAAGTTTTCAAAAAACTTGGTTTCTTTACCCTTTGACAAGAATGACAGCGAGAGTGACACGCCACGTCATCCAACTTCACGGATACGTTCACATTCACGAACACCTTCACATGTTCACTTCTGAGGGCGGGTGGAAATTGAATGTTCAACATTCAATGCCCCTGATTGATGGACAAACAGATGAACCACAAGGGAAAACACAGATGCTGAGTCCCAAGAAGGTAAGATACCGCAAACGACAGAAAGGCAAGATGAGAGGAACGCCCCTCCGGGGAAGCCGGCTGAATTTTGGAGAATATGGATTGCAGGCCATCGAATGCGGCCGAATAAGTGCCAAACAAATAGAGGCCGCCCGAATCGCCATGACCCGCCATGTGAAGCGTGGGGGCAAAATGTGGATCCGCATATTCCCGGACACCCCGTTCACCAAGAAGCCCGCAGAGGTCAGAATGGGAAAGGGCAAGGGAGCGCCAGAAGGCTGGGAGGCCGTTGTGAAACCCGGAAGGATCCTCTATGAAATGGAGGGCGTGACCAAGGAATTGGCCAAAGAGGCCCTGCGACTGGCATCCCACAAGCTCCCCATAAAGACAAAATTCGTTGAGAGGAGCCGTTACAGATGAAGACCAGCGACATCCGAGAAATGAGCGTCGACGAAATCGGGCGCAAGGAGGAAGAACTCAGAGAGGAGTTGTTCAACCTGCGGTTCCAGCATGGCATCGGCCAACTGGAAAATCCGCAGAGACTCAGACAGGCCAAGCGGGATGTGGCAAGAGTGAAGACCATACTCAGGGAGCGGGCTGACATGGACTTTGATGTTTGACGCTGGATGCTGGATCAAACATCAAACATCAAGCATCAAGCATCAAGCATCAAGCATCTAAGGTGAGGGATGATGAAAAACCGAGGAATAAGACGACGACAAGTCGGAACCGTTGTGAGTGACAAGATGGACAAGACCGCCATCGTCATGGTGGAGAGGCTGGTCAAGCATCGGTTCTATCACAAATACATCAGGAAACGATCCAAATTCGCCGCGCACGACGAGAAGAACGCCTGCCAGGTCGGAGACAGGGTGTCCATCATCGAATCGAAGCCCATGAGCCGGACCAAGAAATGGCGAGTCACCAAGATCATCACAAAGGCGGCCTGATGGGAAGGATGAAGTCGGAAGGATGAAGGATGAAATCTGAGGATTTTCATCCGTCACCCCTCATCCTTCATCCTCATCAAAACAAGGAGCGGGAAGGATGATTCAGGCAGAAACCAGACTGACAGTGGCAGACAACTCGGGCGCAAAAGTCGTCTACTGCATAAAGGTGCTCGGTGGCTCCAGAAGACGATACGCCACCATCGGCGACATCATCGTCGTCAGCGTCAAGGAGGCCATACCCAACGCCAAGGTCAAAAAGGGTGATGTGATGAAGGCTGTCGTGGTGCGGACCAAAAAGAGCGTCAGACGGCCGGACGGATCCGTCATCCGATTTGATGACAATTCCGCGGTCCTGATCAACGCCCAACGGGAACCGATAGGGACCCGCATATTTGGTCCGGTCGCAAGGGAACTCCGGGCCAAAAAATTCATGAAGATCATATCGCTTGCACCGGAGGTCTTATGAATGGATAATTGAATCTTCAATCTTGAATCTTCAATGGGTTGGACGATCATGAAAAACAGAAGTCAGGAAAAAGAGAATGTCAGATGTCGCATCAAGAAGGATGACAAGGTGAAAGTCATCAGCGGCAAGGACAAGGGAAAGATCGGCAAGGTGCTGAAGGTGGGCAGAAAGAGCGGCCGGTTGCTCATAGAGAACGTGAACATCGTCAAACGCCACACCAAGCCGGGAGGCAAGAACAAGCAGGGCGGCATCCTTGAAAGCGAAGCCCCCATTGACAAGTCCAACATCATGCTGATGTGTGGCAAATGCGTCCGCCCGGTACGGATCTCCATACGGCAGTTGGAGGATGGGAACCGGGTGCGGGTCTGCGGGAAATGCAACGAAATCATAGATGCCTGAAACATGAGGCGTGAAACGTGAGGCGTGAGACGTGAAGCGTGAAAGAAGCAGCAGATCACGCATCAATGTAAGGAAGGTCATGACACATAATGAAAGCCGTTTATGAAAAGGAAGTGGCACCCAAACTCGCGGAAACCTTCACATACAAAAACCGCATGCAGGTGCCGAAGATCAAAAAGGTCGTGTTGAACATGGGTTTGGGAGAGGCGATCCACAACATCAAGCTGATGGATGCCGCGGTCGAGGAACTCAAACTGATTGCCGGACAGCAACCGGTGGTCACCCGTGCCAAGAAATCCATAGCCGCATTCAAGTTGAGGGCCGGCATGCCGGTGGGATGCCGGGTGACGCTCCGAGGCATGCGGATGTACGACTTCTACAACAAGCTCGTGAACATCGCCCTCCCACGGGTCCGTGACTTCAGAGGCATATCAGGGAAGGCGTTCGACGGCCACGGAAATTATTCCCTCGGTATCAAGGAGCATATCATCTTCCCTGAAATCGATTATGACAAGATCGACAAGATCAAGGGGTTGAACATCACGGTGGTCACCACGGCAAGAAGCGATGAGGAGGGAAGGGAGCTGCTCAGGCTGATGGGTATGCCGTTCAGAAAATGAAAATGGGGAAGTTGAACAGGCATCTTTCATTTTGGCTGAAAGGTGGTTCAGTTTGCAGTTCCGCCTTCAGGCGGTCTCGCACCGCCGAGAGGCGAAACTGCAAACTGAAATGTAAACCCATAAATGAAAGATGCCGTTGAACATTCAATTTTCAAAAGGAGAGGGATTTGGCGAAGACATCGCTCAGAGTGAAGGCAAGGAGAAAGCCGAAATACGAGGTGAGGAGGTACAACCGATGCCCCATGTGTGGCCGATCCCGGGGATTTTTGAGAAAGTTCGGCATATGCCGCATATGTTTTCGGAACCTCGCCTCGGAAGGCAGACTCCCGGGTGTCATCAAGTCCAGTTGGTGAGGAGAGAACAGCTGTCAGAGACCGGTGGAAACTGGAAACTGGATGCTGGAAACTGGAAACTGGGAACTGCCACTGATCAGAAAGAGGCTGATCATAGCGGATCTAAGGGAGCCCGTGCCCCTGCCCGACAAACCCCGTGCCAGTGCGGGGCAGGGGATCGGGCAGAGGTCTCCCCAAAAAGCGTTATAATCAGGAAAGAGGTGAGAAAATGTCGATGAATGATCCGATGGCGGACATGCTGACCCGGGTCAGAAACGCCGGAAGGGCCAAGTTCAACAGTGTGGACATACCCGGGTCCAAAATGAAGACCGAAGTCGCAAGGGTCCTGAAAAATGAGGGATACATAAGGAATTACAAGTTCATCAGAGATGGCAAGCAGGGAATATTGCGCGTTTATCTCAAATATTCCCCTGAACACGGTCATGTGATCTGCCGTCTGAAACGTGTCAGCAAACCAAGCCGACGGGTTTACCTCGGTTCCAAGGATATCAAACCCCACCTTGGCGGAACGGGCATAGCGATCCTTTCCACATCCAAGGGGATACTGACGGACAAACAGGCGAAGAGGGAAAACGTGGGCGGTGAGGTGCTTTGCAAAATATGGTAGCCGGCAATCGGCGAGCGGGCGAGCGGCGGGGGCAAGCGGCGAGGAGTGCCGCTCGCCGCCCGCCCCTCGTTGCTTGCCCCTCGCCAGCTTACCGCTTACTTAAGGGAGCAGGACATGTCACGGGTGGGCAAAAAAACGATACCAATACCGGACAACACCAAAGTGTCATACAAAGACCGGACCATCACGGTGCAGGGGGAGAAGGGACGGCTGGCCCGGACCATCCACCCCTCAGTGGAATTGAAGATAGAGGAGAGGGGGGTGACCATCGTCCCCCTGACCCAGAACCGCAGCACATATGCCTTTCAGGGACTCACAAGGAGCCTCATATCAAACATGATCACCGGGGTGAGCCGGGGGTTTGAGCGGGTACTGGAGATCAACGGCATCGGATATCGTGCGGAGGTGAGCGGCAAGACCATCATGCTCAACCTCGGGTATTCGCATCCCATACATGTCGAGATTCCAGAAGGGATATCCGTGACCGTCGAAAAGAACAACATGATGAAACTCAGCGGCATTGACAAAGAGCAACTGGGACGGATGGCCGCGTCCATCAGACAGCTGAGGCCCCCCGAGCCCTATAAAGGCAAGGGGATCAAATATGCCGAGGAACGGATACAACGGAAGGCCGGAAAGGCCGGGGCCAAATGATGTGAAGGATGAAGGACGAACCCTTGATCCCCCGATAAAAGATGTCGGGGCAGGCTTGATCCTTCCATCCTAAGGAGAAGAACATGGGAGTGACGGACGTGAGGAGAATGGCACGGGCAAAGCGGAAAAGACGGATCAGAAAGCGGATCATCGGAACCCCGAAACAGCCCAGATTGAGCGTCTTCCGAAGTGCAAGCCACATCTATGCCCAGATCATTGATGACACGGCAGGGCGTACACTTGCGGCCTCATCCAGCTTGGAGAAGGCCGTCAGGGAACAATATCCCGAACCGGCAACATCCGAACCGCCTCCGGATGCGGAACAGGTGGCGGAAACGCCCCAATCGTCCGCCGATCCGGAATCGAAACCCACATCCGGCAAGATCATGATGGCGGAAATCGTCGGCAAGATGGTGGCACAACGGGCCATTGAAAAGGGAATGAGGAAGATCGTATTTGACCGGAACGGATACCTGTACCACGGCCGAGTCAGGGCGGTGGCAGATGGTGCCCGCAAGGCGGGACTTGTATTTTAAAGAAACCCGGCTTTTTCTTGTGGTTGGGAGTCGGCCTGTTTGGGAAAAAAGCCGGGTTTCTTTCCTAATATAGATTTCAAAGGATGAAATATGGTAAGTATTCGGTAAACCCCGTGTCCGCTCCCGCCGGATTGCCAAATCCGGCGGGGTCTCGGCTCGGATTTGTCAATCCGAGCCGAGCATGAGAGGGAAGTCTGACGGGTTTTACCGAATACTTACGAAATATGGAAGGATGAAGGATGAAACATGAGGGGGTGAAGTGTGAACCCTTCATCCTTAGTCCTTCGTCCTTCATCCTTATCATCGGCATCTTTCATTTTGGCTGAAAGGTGGTTCACACTTTTCAGTTTGCAGTTCCGC
>JAOZRQ010000430.1 GCA_029940115.1 Desulfobacterales bacterium | reverse complement strand
CGACAAACAGCCGGACCCGGCCTCCGCGACTGAGGAGACGTTCTATCTGGAGGATGTTGCCTGTGCCGACTATCCTGTGAAGGGAAAGATCGATCCGATCCACTCGGATGACAGACCCGGGGTGGTCGCGGGATTCAGCCTCACCCCGGAGCGCCGTCTGAAGTACAATGCCGAGTACCGGATTGTGATCAGAGGCATCACGGGCTGGGCAGGCCAGAGAGTGGGTCTCCGTTCCGAATTCACAACCTTCGCACCGGCCGTCACCGGCTCGGCCGATGTGGAACATCCTCATGACATCAGCATCCTGAGTGATGAGAGAGTCGCCGTCGCCGACGGCAGTTCCGGGGACGGCGACAAAAACAGCCACGGCGTTGTCCTGCTTGATGTGAGCGACCCGGAGAATCCGGTGAGACTGGCGGAACATCCGCTGACAGGAGACACCTTCGGCGTCCATGCGGCCGGGGACACGGGCGTTCCCGGTCTCGGAGGGCAGCCGGTCGTGCTGGCCGTCACCGGCGGCATGAACAGCGTGAGCAGCTTCGAGGTGCTGAAGGTGACCGGTGAGAATCAGGACGGGCTTGAGCGGGCCGGTTCCGCCCTTCTTTCCATGGATCAGGCCTCCCTGCACAGCGGCAGATGCATCGCAAATGTGCCGTGCATGCCGGGAATTCCGACAGGCGTCACGCTTCACGGCGGCGACAGCGCATACATCGCCACAATGGGAATCGGTGTGCAGGGAGTCAGCGTGACAGATGACGCGGTGGCACGCCTCGAAGCGGACCGGCCCTCCAACATCAGGGACATCTCCCTGCACGGCGGCTCCGGAACTCCCATGGCCGTGGAGACCATGGGAAATGTCATCCTCGCCGGGGACATCCGGAAGCTGTGGCTGCTGTCGCCGGACCTGACAAGGGAGCAGTCCGCCGACATCCCTGCGAGAGCCATGCACGGGATCCGGGATTTTGTCACGGACCGTGACGGTGACGGCAAAATTGAGACACCGAATGAGGACGGTCAGGATGAGCGGCCGGACATCGTGTTCGTCGCAGGACCGGACAGGACATTCCACATCGTGGAAGTCGCTGATGACCCGTTTGCCGAGGCTGCCGAGGATCCGAAGGTGGTCTCAGAGATCAGGTTTGACACACATCTCAGGGACGTGCGGGTCAGTCCGTATGACCGGCTGGCTTATGTGAGCGCTTATGACGGGAAGGTTCACATTGTTGACATTGCAGACCCGTTTGAAGGCACGGAACTCATTGACAGAGACGGGGACGGGACGGACGACCGCATTCTGGGGACGGTCTCCGGACTGACCGGTGCGGGAAGTCTCGCCCTCGGCAGGAACCACGGACATGTCGGCGACACCCTCGCCGGGAAGGTTCACACATTCACGCTTGGCAGGACACGGTTCAGGATCACCGACCTCACCCTGACCGCCTTGGCGGACGAGGGGCTTCCCCAGGAGGTCATTGACAGGTTGGAGGAGTTGAGAGATGAGGAATACAGGGACGAGGACGAGTTTCTGGAGGATGTGGCGGAGGCGATGGGAGGGGGGCTGACCGACGAGGACGAGTCGCTGATCCTGAAATGCGCCGACGCCGACTACGCGGGCGAGGCCGACATGGTGTTCTGCCGGGAGCATGACGAGGACGATCCGGAGGCCAGGAGACGACGTGACGACAAGGACATCTTTGATTTTGGCGGCGATGTCTGCCACCGGAGGCTGCCATATTTCATTTCGGGAAGGACGTATCCGATCAAGATTGTCTTCCGAGGTGTTCCTCCCGACGCGATCCTGGAGAGCCTGTCCCTCGGGGCGAAGATGGCGGATGGGGACGTGGAGGCCGGGCTCAGCGGGGACGGGCACACCTTCGCAACCCATGTGGACATCGCAGTCGGATTGCGGATTGGGGAGGCGAACCTCGGCGACTACTGCTGGTTCAGGGGAACGGGTCCCGGCAGGCTGAGTGTCGGCGGACATGTCACAATCAGGTCGGAGGGGGAGACCGACACGCTCCCCGTGAGCTTCGACATGCTCACAGTGACGGATGTGAGGATCGGTTCCGCCGACGCCAACTTCGCTCCCGGCACCGAGGAGATGGAACTCGGATATTCCATAAGGCCCGCGGGTGTCACGGTCGATTATGCGAAAGTGGAAGTCTTCAAAAAGGGGGACGCCGCCAATCCCGTGTTCAGGGATGAGGGCATTCCGAGGACGGGGACGGACGTGACCCTCCGATGGGACGGCAGGGCAAACTTGGGCGATGACAACGGAAGACTGATGGGGCCCGAGGATTCGCCCTACACCTTGAAAGTGTATGCGGGACATGACCGGACCTCCAATTGCACGGACAGCAGGCCCACGGAGGTGAGGGTCGAATCCCTCGAGTTCATGAAGGTGGGGACCACGAAGGACGGTCAGCCGCTCGAACTCGACCTGGCCAAGGACCAGAGGGTGTACATGAACGACCCCGACAACAAGGTGCCGGTCTCCGTCCTCGTCAGCCTGATGAAAAAGGACGGCTCGGGCACAAGGACCGAGGTTCCGGTCCATGTCGGCCTCTCATTCAGCGATCCGAACAACGACAACACGCCCAAGGAGAAGTCCTTCCAATACCAGCAGAGTCCTCCCAGGTTCCTGGGCAAGAGGGGCGATCCGGATGCCATCCACTGGGAGGATCATCCGGATGCCCACTCCGACAGTGCGGACGGTCACAGGCTGGTCTGCAGGGGGAGGACCGTCACCGATCCGGCGAATCCGCACATGGGAAGGACGTGGGTGTGGTTCAGACCGTCGGGAGTCGGCGGCGACGACTTCAGGCTCACCGCGGAGGTGAGGCACGGCGACGGCTCGACCCTGATCTCGGAGAGCAGCGGGGTGCTGACCGTATGGCGATCGGTGACGTTTGACAACATTTACGAGATGGACGGGGAGAACTGGCTTTGGAAATCAAAGGTTGCAACCGACGACAAAATCCGGCCGTACTTTGACACGGGCTTTGTGGAATATTCGATGAGGGCCAGGCAGGTGACACCGATACAGGCACCAAGGAATGTGAGATACATCGGTTTGTGGGAGAATATCCCTCCCCATCAGCAGAGTTGGAACACATTGCAGGCAAAAGCGGGCGGTGAGATTCCGCAACTTGGCGACACTCATCAGAATGTCGTGAAGAGGGCGCAGACTTGGGCCAACCGAATTTCCTCCTCCTTTCAAAATGCCATGTATTGGTGGAAAAAAAACGGAGGAGTGTCCGACAACTCCATCGTGGCGATCAGGTCCTACCATCCAAAACACACCTCAAATGATCCGAATGCCTTCACGAGCGAATGGATGGGCCATTCGGGAATAAGTGTTGATCCGAGTTATGGTTCCAATGTCGCTTTGGATGGCCCGTGGGGAAACATTTCGGGAATGTCGCATGGAAACGGCATTGTCACTGTGGTATGCTACGGATGCAATCCGGCAAACCTGCCTCGCCTCATAGTCCACGAGGTGGCACATGCCACCACAAAAAGTGTCAACCCGTCAGGATTCCACAGAGACAGTTTCGGGCTGGGCGACCATCCGATCTTACTTATGCCACCGGGCATTGTCACCAAAACAACCAACATTTTAAGAGGAATCATTGTGCCATGAGAAGACTTTTGTTGGAAGCAGTTCCTTTGCTCGCAGTGTGTTGCGGAGCTGTCCTCACTTTGTCCGCAACGGCTGTCGCGGAGGATCATGTGATCATTGCGGAACTTTGGAAGGACACCCACATTTTCGGCAATCCGATACGGGTGACCATCAGATACGAGAACAACGGAACGAATGACTGGAGATTACGGAAGCCTGACAACTCGCTTTCCACGGAAGTTCATTTTGAACGTGTCGGCAATCCGGAGAGGCCCGGATGGTACAGCATGGGCAAGATAAGGAGCCTTCCCGGCCCCGAAGGGGCTCCCATGGCCTTCGCCATGCCGGAACCGCAGTATTTTGTGCTGAGGACGGGGGAGCGGCACACACTGGCATCCGATCTCCCTTGGGCTGTGTTTCCCGGCAGATGGATTTTGTGGGTGGAAGACAAGATTGAGGGACTCAGATCGGAGACTCTCGGACTTCAGATTGTGTTCACCAAGGAGTCGGCCGACATCCTGCTTGGCACGGCAAGAGACACCGGGGAGGATGCGTACAAGCGAAGGCAGCGTACAAAATATCTTCGCGAACTCAGGCCGGCCATGCCGGAATTCAGATGGCCCCGGCACGACGACTCTCCGGAGGAGAAAAGCCGGAAGGAGGCGCTGATTCAGAAGCATCTCAGGGAGTTTGAGGATTTCTGGAAAAAGGAAGGGGACTCCCCGGAAGTCAGGAAGGCAATCGAACGGATCAACAGGGTCTGCCGTGAGCTGACCGAATCACGTTCCGTCAAGGACTGCCCGGACATTCTGGAGTTTCGGAGATAGGAACCGGACAACCTTGTCTGCCCGGCGGGACAGACAGGCGGTGCCCCGACTCGGATGTGGTCATCTCGGAGGCCCTCTCCACATCTGAGACAAATGAGGCGGCTGACTGTTCAGCCGCCTTTTTGTTTCGTCTCACTCGTCGGTTTGCACCGTTGTGCGATCCGGTCCTGATGAGGGACATCCGGGGCCGGAGGCGGAGCGTCACGGATCCGGACGGCAACACCACGACATACAGTTACGACGGGCTGGATCACCTCATCCGGATCACCCGTCCGGAGATCACAAAGTACGCCATGCCGGCCGGATCGGTGAATCATGAGACCTTTCTCTACGATCCCGAGGGTCTGCTGACAGAGGAGACGGACCGCCTAGGCCTCACAAGGACATACACCCACACCTCCCGGCATCAGACTGAAAGCGTCACCCGGAACATCGGGGGAACGAAAAAGTTCGGCCATGACGGGAACGGCAATCTCACCTCCGAGAGCGACTGGAAGGGGAATGCGACCACACATTCTTATGATGCGCTGAACCGCAGGATATCCACGACGAACCGTCTGGGACACATCATGTCCATGGGATACGATGCGAACGACAACCTGACCTCGGTGACGGACTACGAGGAGAACAGAACCACGCACACATATGATGCGCTGAACCGGCGGACCGAGACGGTTCATCCCGAACCCGACGGCGGAACCCTCACATACACCTATTACAATGAATCCGATCCGGCGACGAATCTTCACACGGACACGGATCCGGAGGGGAACACCACGGCTTACGAATACAACGGCCGGCATCTGCGGACAAAACGCACGGACGCCTTGGACGGTGAGCATCTGTGGAAATACGACGACGCGGGCAACCTCTCCTCGGAGACCGATGAGGAGGGGCATGTCACTCTTCTTGAACATGACGGCCAGAACTGGCGGATCCGTGCCACCCGGAAGATGACCCATTGGACCGAGGAGTGGCAGATCGGGCACCCGGTGACGGAATACGGACATGATGCCAACGGCAACGTCGTCAGCGTGACCGATCCCCTCGGACATGTGACCCGGACGGAGTATGACGAATGGAACCGGGCATGGAGGGTGACCGATCCCGAAGGATATGTGACGAAGACGGAGTACGACGGCCGGAACAATGCTGTCAGAACCACCGACAGCAACGGGCACGTCCGGACGCGGGATCGGGACAGGAGGGGGCTTGTCCTGAAAGAGACCGATGCGGAGGGTGCGGAGACGTCGCTCACATATGACCTGAACGGCAACACCGGGACGGTCACGAACGCGGAGGGGAGGGTCACGAGACACACCCATGACGCCGAGGACCGCCTGATGACGACGACCGAGGGGGAGAACCTCGGCGAGCCGCATCATCCCCGGACCCGGGCGGTGATCTCACGGGACAGGATGGGCAACCCGACGTCGGAGAGCGACTTCAACGGGAACGTCACGAAGACGTCGTACAATGCGCTGAACCTGCCGGCCGAGGTCACCGATCCGGCCGGGAAGACCACGAGGACGGCCTATTGGAAGACCGGCAAGGTGAGGAGCGTGACAAACCGCAGGGATCATGCCACGTCTTATGAACACGACGCCCTGAACCGCCTCATCCGGGTCACGGATCCGCTGAACCAGGTGGTTG
>JAOZRQ010000429.1 GCA_029940115.1 Desulfobacterales bacterium | reverse complement strand
ATCACGTTTCACGCAATCACGTCTCACGCAATCACGTCTCACGCAATCACGTCTCACGCAATCACGTTTCACGCATCACGTTTCACGCAATCACGTTTCACGCATCACGTTTCACGCAATCACGTTTCACGCAATCACGTCTCACGCAATCACGTCTCACGCAATCACGTTTCACGCAATCACGTTTCACGCATCACGTTTCACGCAATCACAATCACGCATCACTTAATATGTGTTATGAAATCCGGAACCGTGACCGCCAGCAATGCCCTGCTTTTGAATGTCTTGCCTTCAAGGGTGCAGGACGCGTTTATGGCAATCAGGCCGATCCCTTCCCTGCGCTGATGGCGCTCCTCTATGGGCCCGTAGGTGGTCACCGGCGTGTAAAGCCCGTTTGTGACTGGCGCGTCAAGATATTTCAGATCATCATCTTTTTCCCGGGTACTCTCCTCTTCCAAGCCCCATTCCGCGTCCACTTGTTCCAAGAACATATCATCCGTTGTGTCGGGTTTGCCGTCGGGGCCGAAGTTCACTGCCCGGGCCACAAACTGGACACCCTGGGGCGGATACGCGGCTCCGGATCGGACGCGAGCGCGTCCGATAGGGGGAAATATCTTAATCCCGTCTATCTTGTCAAAAACAGTGACCGGATTTTCATACGCGATATCTTTCACCTTCATGGTCAGGGTTCCATTGGGAACCTCGCCCACTTCGACCATGCAGACAATCTTTGAATGGTCCATGGTTACGATCTTCTTGACCTTCACATTGGAATCCGAAAACTGAATGTCGGGTTCCGCGATCTCGCCAGGCAGGCCCGCGCCGATCAGCGTCAGCTTCTGTTCAAGACCTGATTTCAGAGACTGGGGAAAGAGACCGATAATTCTGGGCATCTCGTCAGCCTTGCAGAACTTCTCGTTGCCGTAAGCATTCGAGTCTTGGATCACGGTCCACCATTTCCCCGAAAATGTCATCTTGTCGGCATCCAGATCAAACACCCCTTCGATTCTCCCGGTGAGGGGCGTGGGCGCGATCTCGTATCGCAGGTGATACTCGCCGTAAAGCGTGGCTTGGCCCTTCATCTTCATAGCGGTTCCGCCTTCATAGCGGATATCTCTTTCAACAATGTACTCATCAGCCCCTTTTCCGGGATTCGCCTTGAAAGAGCAGGTCCCCTCATAATATCCCATGGCCGGCTGATATCCCGCAATCCGCCATTGACCGGTCAGATCCTGATCTTTCCTCGTTTTCATCCATTTCTTCCATTCAGGCGTGTCAAAGGGAAAAAGCTTGGCCACGGGTTCAATCAGGCTCTCCGATTCTTTGGCCCAATCCATCTCCCGCATTTGGCCAACAACTGTGGGATAGTATCCGAGATGCAGGTTTCGGTTCTCCCCCCACTGCGCGGGCGTCATTCTGTGGGAAGCGATCTTCCCAAAGGTGTGGCATCTGACACAGGCCGTGTAAATTCTTGTCTCCAGATCATCTTTGGGAATTTCCCTGTGCTGACTGTTCTCGTCGCTGTTGTAATAGGCGACGCGGGCCATCTCCGCGGGGGTCAGGCAGAGATTGCCGCTCAGTTCCTTGACTGCCGCGTCAAATTCAGCATCCTCAACAGGCGCGCTGTTCAGCCGGCGCATCCGGATGATCACCGCCTTCCACTCTTCCGGGCTTTTCCTTGTCTCCTCAAGGACCTCCAATCGTCCCTGCTCGTCAGGCTTGTGGCAGGCCCCGCACCTCTGCTTCACCACCGAATCAGGGGGAAAGGATGTTTGGCCATAAGTGACAGCCGCCAGCATCATACAACATATGCTCACAGCCATCATGAAGGAACCTAGTGTCACAATTTTTTTCATAAACTGCCTCCTTAATGAAATAGCAAATATTCGGTAAACCCCGTGCTCGCTCCCGCCGGATTGCCAAATCCGGCGGGGATGGCGGTTCGGATTTGTCAATCCGAACCGAGCGCGGGGTGAGGCCGACGGGGTTTACCGAATACTTACATGAAATATTTTTTAATCATCCAATTTAAACCGGCTGACAATCTGAGTGAGAGCAGAAGCCATTTCAGCCAGTTCCTTTGATGATTTGCTGGTCTGGGACGCGCTCATGGCAGTCTGCTTCGACGCGGTGCTGATTCCCTGAATGTTTCCGGAAATATCATCAACTCCCTGAGATGCTTCACTGGAAGAACGGGCAACCTCTTTTATACCCCTGAGCATTTCATCAATATTTCTGGCAATCTCAGCAGCAGCTCCGGATGTCTCATCTGCTGACTTGGCAATCTCTCCCACCAGATTCGCAGATTCATTTGCATCATCTGCAACATTTCTGACGGTCTGTGCGGCCTTGGCAGCCGATTTGGATATCTCGTTTGCCGTCGCAGTCTGTTCTTCCACCGAGGCTGCGATCATTTCATTGACAGAGGCATTTTCACTGATGACATTGTAAATGTCTTCAATGGCCTGAAAAACATCATTGACAGATTTCTGAATATTCTCTATCTGCCCTGATATCTCATCGGTTGCATCAGCAGTCTGCCTTGCCAGTTCCTTCACTTCTCCGGCCACCACGGCAAAACCCTTGCCGGCATCTCCGGCGCCGGCAGCCTCGATAGTGGCATTCAAAGCCAGCATGTTTGTCTGATCAGCGATATCTTTGATGACTCCTATGACCTTGCCGATCTGTCCGGATGAAGCCACCAGCGCATCCATCCGGGCACTGATTTGTTCGGTGCGCCGGCTTGCATTCTGCGAAATCCGGCTTCCTTTGACAGTATTCTTTGCCACCTCGTTTAATGATGCTGTCATCTCCTCAACAGCAGAAGCAACTGTGTTGATCTGCGCTCTCATATCTTCGCCGGATTTTGCCATTCGCCTCACATTGTCACTGGTTTTGTTTGCGAAACCGGCAACATTGTTGAAGGTGGAGGACATTTCTTCGGTCATGGAGGCGATATTCGATAACGAAGAGTTTGCCTGGTCTGTTGCGGATGCCACAGTTACGACGCTTGCGCTGACCTGTTCGGAAGATGCCGCAACCATATCCGCCTGTGAACTCATTTCTTCGGCTGATGAATCCATCTGTGCGGAGACTGATGAGAGTTCCTCGGATGATCTTGAAAGACTGTTCGTTGTATCAGCAAGCTCTTTCATAATCACCCGGAGCTTTTCGATAAATATGTTAAACTCTGTTGTCAGTTCTCCCATTTCATCCTTTGTATATATTTGAAGCCTCTTGGTAAGATCGCCTTCCACAATATCTTTAAACCCGTCCACGACGAATCTGACATGCCTGGCAATCCTGTGGCCGACCATCAGTCCGGCGAGACTGCCGATAAGAAGAATTGTGAAGGAAACGCCAATCGCCCAAAGAACAAGTCTGTAAATCTGTACACGCAGTGAATCGGTTTTCATTCCCAAACGGAGTGTGCCGACCAGTTCGTCTTTCATATCATTAAGAGGGAATGAAATGTCATAAAATGAATCCTTCTGCGTTATAAGCAGCTTATTCAATGAGGCGGTCTCAGACGGCACTGTATCTGTAATCTCTTTGCCAATCATTGATATATCGTTATGAAATACTACTTTCCCTTTCGCATCAGCAACCATTGAATAGGCAATGTCCAAATCCCCTGATACAAGTTCTTCAAGTTTGTCATTTATGCCGTCAATAAGCGCAAGCGGAATGTGCAGATCCAAAGAAAATTTTATTTCCTTCCGCATGCCCTCGCCAATGGCTACCACCTTTGACAGGAGAGCGCTTTTATATTTGTCTGAAGCAACATACGTCAGAACTGCGGTATTGGTGCTGAGCGCAAGAAACAGCATCACTGCAATCATGAGTGCAAACTTGGTCTTAAGATTCCAATTCAGTCGCATTTGGGAAAACCTTTCATCGTCATAGCCCAAGGTAAAGATGGGAGGCCGATTTTATTTGAGTGTAATCAAAATTCCAGACAAACATTATGTTGAAATTTCTATTTTGGTTACACTCGCTTTATTTTTTTTACTGTTTTCCCTTTTCCAGAAGACCCATTTTTAACATGGCATCCCTGATTGCGTTGTAGTCGGACTCCGAAGCTTTTACAAACCCGTTGGGCATTTCGGTCCTCTCCCAGTGATATAGCCCCTTTTTATCCTTTCCCAAAGGATCAAATTCGAGGAGTGCATTTTTAACCGCTTCCGCAATTTTCCGGTCAACATCCCTGCTGGCCGCTATTCCGCTGCTGGGATAGAAATCCGACATTGCGACAATCCTCACAAGGCCCTTTTTTTCGAGATTTTTTGCCAGCCCGTCCTGTAATCCCCCTGCGTCATATTGTCTTGAAAATACCGCCTCTCCTGCTTTGCTATGGGAGCCGGTATATGTATGATCTTTCAGGTCCTTCAAGGTTATGCCGGACTTAAGGAGCATGATTCGGGGGATCAGATGGCCCTGAGTGGATTCAGCAGATCCGAATGCAAAAGATCTTCCCCGGATATCCTCTGTCGTTTTGATGTCACTGTCAGACCGGGTGATAATGGCCGCCTGATATTCCGCTTTATTCTGTGAATTCAATCCTCTCACCAGCGGTGTGGCTCCGTATTTTTCGTTGGTATGTATATACTCAACTGACCCGAAAGCTATGAATTGCACATGCCCTTTTCCAATAAGATCAGGCATGCTTTCACTCTTCTGAATAAACCGGGGTGCAAACCTGTATCCTGTCTTTTTAAACAGATATTGAAGGAACGGAGCATACATTTTAGCCTCTTCAGCAGCAGCAAGACGATGACCGAAACCGAACATAAAGGTTTGTCTGTCGGCTGCCCAAGTCCGTCCGATACCTGAGAATCCGATCAGAAAAATCAGCATCAGAAGAACAAGAACCGTTGCTTCGCCTATTGCCTTATTACCTTTAAACATAATTCAGACCCTCCTTATCTAAGGATTTGGTTAATCATAAATACTGATTATAACGGATTTAGGGGAGCCCGTGCTCCTTCCCCGTTGCGGGTGCCTCACATGCCCACATGCATGTTCACGCCCATGGGCGACGGGCATGTCCGCAAACGTCCACGGGCAGGGGCACGGGCACGGGTAGGGCCTCCCCTAAATCCGTTATAATCAGATAAAAATCACTGTCCCGTGATCTGACCGATGCAGAAGCTTCATTAAGCGCGGAGATTAAACTTTTCTCATCAATGTTCACAGGCGTTGTTTCTGAATGTATCGTTTTCAGTTCAAATCCGTTTGGTTTCATGAATGTCTCCGTTTATGCCTTTTCCAAAATTCCCATGAGGATATGCAGCAGTTTTTCCACATCAGCCGGAATCTGATAAAACATAATGTCCTGAACAATCTGTTTGGATTGCCGGCAAAGTATCCCAAACTGCCATAAGTCTCCGATTGAAACCGCGCCGTAAAGTTTGTCTTCCGGGGAATCCGTACACTGATCAAGGGCAATAAGTTGGACTGCCAGTTGTGTAAACCCTCTTTGCAAATCTGCGCTTTTTGCTTCAATAATCAGCATATTGTTCTCTGATTCCAAATAGTAGTCCAGTATGCCATGAAGATGATCATTCACATACAGCGAATACTCCACCGTAATTTTTGCGCTTGTGCAATAAATGAGTTCAGAGAGTATCGGCGCGATCAGAAATTCACGCCGGGCAGCCTCGCTGGTCAGGTTGACATGCCGGATATTCTTATTCAGACAATCTTTGAGATACGCCAATCTGTCCAGAGGCTTACAAACGCTTTCAAGGACTAATTCATCCCGCTGATGCTGATAGCCGAAATATTCCACCACTTTTTCTGTGGGATGATTCAGTTTAAAATAGTCAGCAAAGGTATAAGATTTGTTTTCATCAATAATTTTTTGTTTTACCATCTGGTTTTCCTTGTGTTGCATGGTTTAAGACATCAACATATTCCTGAAGTTTTTTCCTGTCTTCATCTTTAAGCCTGTTTAAATTATTTTCAATAAGAACCGGTTCATGGCTGTTGCATTGAATAACGGCTTTTACGCCCTGAAAAACGCCTCTGCCCACATTTTTTTCACCGCCCACAGCCAGATTTCTCTTTCAGTCTTTTCGTGATATCCTGCACGTTGTCAAAATAGCCATATCCGACGGC
>JAOZRQ010000887.1 GCA_029940115.1 Desulfobacterales bacterium | reverse complement strand
TCGGGCATCCTTCATCCATCGGGCAAAGTTTGTAGTTCCGCCTTCAGGCGGTGCCGCACCGCCTGAAGGCGGAACTACAAACTGAATGAAGGATGCCGCATTTTTATTGAAAAAATTTGGATACGGGTATATCATGCATCATATTTTTCAGAGTCGTTGGGAAATAGCTGTGTACAGGACAAAAATAATGATTGAGAAACCCGGCTTTTTCTTGCAGTCGGGAAGTTGGCCCGTTTGGGAAAAAGCCGGGTTTCTCGCCCGTTCCCGATTTTTTGTCCTGTACACAGGGGAAATAGTCAAAAGTTTCCCGTTTGTCATTCCCGAAAAAATGAACCATGGATGTTTGCAGGAATGACCGGTCGGGATCAGCTTGATCATCAAGTGAAAAATACCCTATTTTATGAAATTGCTCAATATGGAAATGAGGGAATTTTGCCATGTCGTATAGCGTTTCAGATTCATTTCATCAGTGGCTTGTTCAACTTCGGCGTCAGTTTCACCAGTTTCCGGAACTCGGATACCAGGAAAAGGAGACAGGGGCCAGGATTTGTGAAGTGCTTCAGTCGTTCACCATCCCCTTTCAGTCAGGTGTGGGAAAAACCGGAATCGTAGCCAGGCTCAAGGCCGCGCATGAAGGCCCTCTGGTGGCCTTTCGGGCGGACATGGATGCGCTCCCCCTGAATGAGGCGAACGATGTGCCATACAAATCCGAATCTCCCGGAATCATGCATGCATGTGGCCATGACGCCCATATCACCATTGCCCTCGGCGTCATCCGCCAGCTTTTGGAAGACGCTTGGCCCCGGAACGGCTCGGGTGAGATTCTTTTTCTTTTTCAGCCAGCGGAAGAGGGGGGCGCGGGGGCAAAGGCGATGCTCGACAGCGGCATCTTCGACAAGGAACCGGTCCAAGCCATCTTTGCCGGGCATGTGCATCCTGACCTGCCTGCGGGGCATGTGGGCATTTCCCCGGGAATCGCCAACGCGGCCACGGACACGTTTGCAGTCCGTCTGAAAGGCAAGGGGGGGCATGGTGCATACCCCCACCAGTGCAAGGATCCCCTTGTGGCCGGGGCAAGCTTGGTGACCCAGTTGCAGACGCTTGTCAGCCGGAACATTCCCCCTCTCGACAGCGCGGTGCTCACCATTGGCCAGTTTCATGCCGGCACCGCATCGAACATCATCCCTGAAGAGGCCTTTGTGGAGGGCACCCTCCGGAGCCTCAGACCGGAAGTTCGCGACCTGCTCCTGAGGCGACTGGGGGAAATGGTCAAAGGCGTGGAGGCATCCTTTGATCTCTCCGCGTCCCTTGAGACGATGGAAGGGTATCCCCTGTTGACCAACACACCCGAGTTGGCAAGGCATATGAAGTCCTGTGCAACAGAGGTTCTCGGAGCCGACCATGTCCATGACCAAAATCCGAGTCTCGGTTCTGAGGATTTCTCATATTTCTGTGACAGATGGGGCGGTGTGATGGTTAACTTGGGTTGCCATAACCCACAAGAGGAATTTGAATACGGCCTTCACTCTCCCCATTTTGACATTGACGAAGCAGTCCTGGATGTGGGAACTTGCCTTTTCAGCCATGGGCTGATACAATATATTGAGAAATTGAAATGAGTGTAACAATCCTGTGTACAGGACAAAAAAATGATTGAGGGAAAGAAACCCGGCTTTTTCTGGC
>JAOZRQ010000886.1 GCA_029940115.1 Desulfobacterales bacterium | reverse complement strand
GTAGAATGATTTTTCAAATCGTGTGTGTCAATCCCTTTGGTATCAAAAGGAACCTGAAATGTCAAACAAAGTGGAACTTTTGTGAACTACTAAGGATGGCTTATAAGAAGGTAGAACGATTTTTCAAATCGTGTGTGTCAATCCCTTTGGCATCAAAAGGAACCTGAAATCTCACTGGTTCTAACGGTTTTTATGGTTTCCGACACGGGCTGGGAATTGTGATCCGCAGATGAACGCAGATGGCCTGTGTGCCGAGGCTCATCCGCGTCCATCCGCGGTTTGTGAGGATTGTTGTTCCCAGACCGGGTTTCAGTATCTTTGCTCACGCGAATTTGAAATCGGCCTAATCCGCAGATTCCTCCTTGATGTCTTTCTTGCCTTCAGCCAGCCAGTAACCGACACCGGCGATGACCGCCACAAAAATCACCAGCGGAATGAGCAGAAGCTCCCCTTTGCCATCCACCATGTCAAGCATCCGATCCTTGAGGTTGAGATGGAACAGCAGATTGGCGATGTCGCTCGTGATCACCAAGCCTCCGAGAATGGCGAGGGCAAGCCTCACCTTTTTTCGCCGCTTCTCCTGTTGTTGCTCCCTGACCTGCTTTCTCCGCTCCAGATACTGGCACACATCCCTGCCCGCGTCCTCCCAGAGTTGATGGACATTCATCCGGTCTAGGAGCCTGTCGAACAGTTCCTGCAAGTGCGTGAAATTGCTGACATGGCTGTTGTAGAGATGATGCGTGAAATGGTCCACGCGGGTGTTCAGCTTGTCAATTGCCTCAATCTCCTGGTCTCCGGTCTTCCCCTGGTCCGGCATGACGCTTTGGCATTCAAAGTTGAGCAGGTTGAAGCGATAGAGCAGGGAAATCAGGACCAGTGTGAAATGACGCTCCCTGACCACCGCGACGTTTTTGTCAAACTCCGAGTTTTTGCCCCGCTCCTGCAACACGGCCACGCCTTCGGGGGAAATGGCATAGTCAATGGTCTGGTAGGGCGCGTAAAAGGTCTTTTCATCAAACCCGCACAGGTCATGGCTGATCCCGTGCCGACGGGAGAGACGCACGGCAAATTCCTTGAGACTTTCGGTTTTGTCCCCTTCATTGAGAAGCAGATGGGAAAAGACAAACATGCGGTCCCCATTCAGGAAGAGGGTTCTCATCTCATCCGGATCCAAGCCGGCATCCCCGTCAGGATCATCTGAGCGCTTCAATTCGATTCCCATGTCACCAAAGAGGCTCAGGACAAGGTCGCTGTATGACCAGATGCTCCCATCCTGATCCCCTTGCAGATGTTTTGGATGATTCCTCTGATTCAGCCATTCAGGAAGATCCGCAAGTCTGCTGAAGCTGATTTTCATCACCCCAGGTGAGACCCGTCTATCTGGAACTTGCGGATCTGCTTCTGAAACAGGCGCGGACGCCGGGGGCCTTGGCAGAGGAGAGACTCAGGCAGGCAAGGGAGACGATGGAAGGGCTGAAAAAGGCTGAGTTGCAGGATTTTTTCCAGGATGAGTGCGTGACGGTCTTGCAGGGAGAGACTCAGGAGTTGAACCGCATTCCGACGGGCATGGCGCTGATCTCTCCGATTCTCTTTCCTGATCATCTGACATTGCTCCTGACCCTTCCCCACGAGCTGATGAAGCAGATTCACGTCCCGATTGATCCGACACTCCCCTCTCCGAGAGAGG
>JAOZRQ010000428.1 GCA_029940115.1 Desulfobacterales bacterium | reverse complement strand
TTGTTGCAACCTGATCGTTGAACATCTTGAAAGCGAAGCCGGGTTTCTTTGGTCATTTCCTTGTTCAACTTGATGTCTGACGCTTTCAGGAACGAGCGCCCAAAATTAAGAACCCAGAACCCAGAATTTAGGAGCCAAAAGATGAGATACGCCGTCAAACCACTGGTCCCTGATGAGGTGTACACCGACCGTCAGGAGTTTATCGACTATTATTATGACTATGCGCTCAAGGCCGTGACCCGGCGGGCCATGTCGTCGGTCCTGCTGGGGCCGCGGCGCATGGGCAAGACCGAGATATTCAAGCGGGTGGTCAACCGTCTCTTCTTCGAGCAGGACCACAGCGACCCGGCCGCGGCGGTGCCCGTCTATTACAGTTTCCAAGATGAGCGGATCGACCGGTGGGAGTTCGCCACCCGGTATGTGGAGAACTTTCTGCGCTGGTATGCCGCGTTCCGTCTGAGAGACCCCCTTCTCCTGTCCGAGTCAAGGGTGTCGCGGAAGGCGCTTCCAGGATACATCAGGGCGCATCTCACTCTTCCGGAAGGGTTTGCCGGCGCGTTGAACCTGCTGAACGCGCTCGGGGAAAAAGAGGTCACCATCCCCGAGGATGCGGCACTGAAGCTTCCAAGGACGGTCACGGACTGGGACGACACCACCGTGGTGATGTTCCTCGACGAGTTCCAGAACACCCACATGCCGCACCATGGCTTCCGTGTCGTCGGGTTCATGCAGGAGGCGGTCGAGTCGCCCACCTGCCCCCATTTTGTCACCGGATCCGCGATGACCATCCTCGCAAAGGAGATTCTGGGGCGGGGCGCGCTGTTCGGACGGTTTCGGAGTCATCCCATAGAACCGATGACCGGGTATTGGGGAAGAGAACTCGCCTTGCGGGCGGCCCGGTATTATCATGTCAGACTCCCGAAACTCATGGCCCCGATCGTTTCGGAACGGTGCGGGGGCAATCCGTTTTACACGACGGCTGTCATCCAGCAGGCTGCGGAACAGGGGAAATCCTTGGATGATGAAAGCGTGTTGGACAGGTTGTTGGCGATGGACATCTCCTCAGGATTCATATGGGCGGAGCTGAACGATCAGGTCATGCGCTGGATTCGACGCATCAACGAGCACGGCATCACCAAATGGGTGCTCTACCTCTCCGCGCTTGAGGGGGAGCGGATTTCGCCGGAGCACATTCAACAGCAGTTGTTCGAAAAAGAGGGGAGGGAGGTGGACATCACCACGATCCGGGATGTCCTCATCCATCTGTCCCGCGGCGATCTTCTGGAGTACATGGAGTTGGGCGGCTGGTTCCGCAAGACGGATGATCCGATCCTGCTCGACTTCCTGAGGGCGTGGGGCCGGTTCGAGATCGAGGGACGGCCCCAAGCCAAGGTGGTCACCGACACCATCAAGCAGTACGACGCCCTGAGACACAGGATCAACGACCACAAGGGCTACCTTGCCGAGGTCTATCTGTCGCAGATCCTCTGGAACGGGCAACGGAAGACCTTTCCGGGCAGGCTCTTTCACAGCGGCGAGGATGTCACCCTGCCCGACAGGTTCTACGACATGCGCAGCCGACTGCGGCTCGACGCGTCCGCGGAGAGCGAGGTGGATGTGTACGCGTCGGCCGGCACGGAGATATGGCTGGGCGAGAGCAAATGGTGGGAGACGGAGAAGGTGGGACAGGGTGTCGTGAGAGACTTCCTCGATCTGGCGGAGAGGCTCAAAGACTTTGAGGGGCGGGAATACTTTGAGAGGGAACGGCCCCTGACGGTCCATCTCTGGCTCTTTGCCCACAACGGCGTCACCCCGAAGGCCGAGGCCCTGTTGCGCGAGCATGGGATATACTGGTCGGCCCGCGCCGATCTCGACGCGCTGATTCAGCTCACAGGACTGCAGAAACTGCCGGAGTTGAAAGTTGATGCTTAGGAATCGGGTCTAAACAACTTTCCCATTTGGATGAACAGACCGTGCGCCCGCATTGGCAGGCGACAGATGAAAAGGGCAAGTTGTTTGGTCGCCGTTCCTTAAAGAAACCCGGCTTCTGATGCTGGCACCAATTTGTTGCAAGCTGATCGCTGAACATTTTGAGAAACTCAAAAACTCAAAAACTCACAAACTCAAAAACTCTTAAACTGATTTACATGGGAGGATCGTTCTATGAGTGTACCCGGGAAAAAATCAGTCAAAAAAATTGGCCTTCTCCTGCTTGTTCTCTCCATTGGTGGTCTTTTCGGAGCGAATGAGGAGGATAGATGGTCCGTCTTCAATTTTCAAATTGGGAACGCCCGCGCCGAGTCCATGCTCCCTCAAGGGGTGGCGATTGAAGATGGCTTTACGCTTGGATTCGGAGCCCCGGTGGGCGAGGTGGAACTGGTTCAGGGAGACGTGTTTCTCATTCACGAAAAGACGCGAATCGGGTATCGGGCCAAAGACGCGCTTCCACTTTTTGAGGGGGATACCATCGTCACAGAGAAAAGAGGGCGCATCCGATTGAAACTGAAAGACGGGAGCATACTGACCTTGGCTTCCCAGACCAAACTGGTCATCAGCCGAAGCCTTTACAACACGGAAAAGAAAAGCCGCTCGTCGTTTCTCGGCATGGATCTCGGAAAGGCCCGCTTCTGGGTGAAGAAACTGCTCAACTTCAAACTTTCCGAATTCCGGGTGAAGACAAAGACCGCTGTCATCGGAGTGAGAGGATCTGATTTCATCATCCTTGCAGACGAGGATCGGACCGAGGTGACCGCCCTTGAGAGAACCGAACTGGAGGTGGTAAGCTTGGCCGGACCCGAGGCTGAACCGAGTCTCGTGACAGATTTTGAGCGGATCGTGATTGAGGAGAGTGCGCTCCCTTCCGATGCGGAGGAGCTGTTCATCGAAGACATTGATGTGATGAAACGGGACTTCAGCATCACCCCGGAGAGCATGGAACCGGAGGCCCAGAGAGCACCGGAACTCAAACCGCAGAAATCTGAGTTCAGGGTGCCTGTTGAAAAAGAGATGCCCGAACCGCTTGCGGACAAGAGGATCCGAGTTTCGGATGACGAACTGATTCATCCAAGCAAGCTACGCGAGCCTGACAAAGATGAACCGGAAAGACTTGGGATGATGTCGGTTCTGCTTGAAAAAGAGGAAAAAAACCGAGAGGCCGAAGCAGTTCTGGAGAGACAGGAGGAGATTTCCAAAAACCAGCATGAAGTCGTTGCAGAGGAGATCAGAAAAACCCTGCCGCCGTTTCCCAATGAGCCTGAGTAAGTGAGGAAGTCCAAAACATCAGGCATTGGGCCTGAGGTGAGCCATGGGTGTCTGTTTCCCATTGCCATAGCCCATGGCCGCTCATTGCCCCTCGCGCGGATTGCCAAATCCGGCGGCAATCCGAGCCGGTCAAGGGACGAACTTGAAAAGTGGTGTAGAACAATTTTTCAAATTGTTCCGGCTCAAAAGTCACCCTTCCGCTCCCGCCGGAACCGGTGGGAGTGTGACACGAATTTCACCTTTTTCCAAAATCCGGTTGAAAAAAATCCTCAAATGGTGTAAATGAATACATTCCATTTTGAAAGGAGAACATGATGAAAGACAATTGCATGACCCAAGTCGAAAAGAGATTTCAGGACATCGGGGGATTTACTTGGGGACAGGCCGAAACATGGGCAGGCTTCTGTGATGCTGTGGGAATGGATCCCCTACCCTTTCTCAAAGTGATGTTGAAAAACATCTGTGATGTCAAGGTCACATCTGGAAACAAAAGCGTCCCTTCCCATGCAGACCATCCTGAATTATGGGTCGTGTTCAAAGCATGCCGGACCCGTTTCAAACTGCTTGAATCTTAATACGCCGTTCTGTGTACGGACAAAAAATGTGGAAAGGACAAGAAACCCGGCTTTTTTCTGAACGGCCGGCTTCCCTCCCGACAGAAAAAAAGCCGGGTTTCTTTGTTCGCCCATTTTTTTGTCCTGTACAAAGTACGCCGTTTCATAAATTCGATGAGGGTTTGGCGTGAACGTGAAGGATGCCAAAGTTTCTCAGGGATGAAAACCAGGATGACATTCCTCTTGCCCGTTCCGGGCAGGGCAAGGAAAAAGGTCAAAGGCTATGGAATCAGGAAATGTTGTCGAATATATTGACCGCCAGAAGATCATATGTGCGGTTGTTCTGGAGGTCAAGAATCAGAGACTGAGAGCGCTGACTGAAACCAATCGTGAGATCAAGCTTTCGGAGGGTCGTCTGGCCCACAAAACCAAAATGCGTCTGGGTCTTTCCATGGGCAGGGACAAATTGGTTCAGACCCTGAAGGATACCGTCAGCAGGCGCAAGGCACTGGCCGAGGAGGTTGATGTGACGGAATTGTGGGAGGTGTTGAACACCGAACAGGAATGGATTGACCTCCCCACAATGACCGAATTCAGCTTTCCGGATGATCCCACCGAAGATCATGAGTCCGCGGTGATTCGGGCATTTTTTGTGGACAAGCTCTATTTCAAATTCAATCCGAATCGTTTCTTTCCGCATTCGGAGGAGCGAGTCGAGCAGATCGAGGCCCAGTCCAAGGAGGCCGAACGGAAGGTCCGGATCATCGAAGCTGGTGCCAACTGGCTGAAACGGGTATCAACTGACGAGACCCCTTCCTCATCTGGGAATGACATCGTCTCTGGCAAACAGGCCACAGAATTCATAGAGATCATCAAGTCCCTTTATCTGTTCGAAAAAGAGAGCAAGCATTATGAGCTCGGAAAGGCCATGCTGGACAAAGCCGGCCTCAACCTCGGCGAGACCCTGTTTGACCTTCTTGTCAGGTTGAACATATGGGATCAGAATGAGAACATTGATCTGCATCAATATGATATTCCGGCTCTCTTTCCTGACAAGGTGATGGCATACACAATGGAACTGATGGAAAGGAAGCAGGAGCCACCTGTTGAGAACCATCGCCGCGATCTCACCTCGGTTCCGGTACTCACCATAGACGGGCAGGCGACCCTCGACTATGATGACGCCCTGAGTGTCGAAGACAAAGGGGATCATTATTGTGTGGGGGTCCACATCTCGGACGTGGCCCACTTTGTCAGAAGAGGAAACCCGCTTGACAAGGAAGCCATCCTCCGGGCAAGTTCCATTTACATGCCAGATCAGAAGATATCCATGCTTCCCCCCTGCCTGTCAGAGGATCTGTGCAGTCTCAAAGCCGACGAGGTCCGGCCTGCCATCAGCATTTTGATCAACCTGAATCCGTATGCGGATGTCATCGATTATGAGATATTCCCGAGCATGATCAGGGTCAAGGACCAGCTCACTTACACCGAGACGAATACGATGTTGGGGGAAAAGTCGGATGAAAGGCTTCTCATTCTCCATGACATTGCCCAGAAATTCCGGAAGAGAAGGCTGGATCAGGGTGCGGTCCAGATATCGTTGCCCGAGCTCAACATCTGGCTGGACGAGAATGGGGAGCTGGCCATCAAGAGGATTGATCGGGAGACCCCGAGCCGTTTGCTGGTTTCGGAGACCATGATCATGGCCAACTGGCTCATGGCCGAATTTTTGGCAAGACACGGGCTTCCTGCTGTGTTCCGCTCACAGCCCGGGCCAAAGGATCGTCTGTACAAGGATGATGGGGGGACTCTCTTTCAGAATTGGATGCAACGCAGATTGTTGAGCCGCTTCGTGTTGGGACATGAGCCGGAGCGCCACTCCGGTCTGGGACTGGACGCTTATGCCACGGCCACCTCTCCCATCCGAAAATATTCTGATCTGATCACCCAACGGCAGATACGGGCGGTGGTGGGTCTGGAAACCCCTTACGCGCCCCAAGAGATTGACGAGGTCATTCAGGTCATTGAACAGCCGATGACTCATGTGTCAAGGGTTCAATATCGGCGAAAGCGGTACTGGTTGCTGAAACATCTTGAAGGGAGGATAGGGGAAAAAGAGGAGGCGATTGTGTTGAACCGGCGGAAAAGTGACTATGTCGCCCTCCTCCCAGAGTACATGATGGAATGCATGTTGCCGATATCAGGGGGGCTTACTCTGAAACCGGAGGATATGGTCCAAGTGACCATTCAACACGCCAATGCAAGGAAAGACGTGCTGTCGGTCTTTGTGGGGTGAGCTTGAAATTTCAATGGTGGAGGCGATGGGA
>JAOZRQ010000427.1 GCA_029940115.1 Desulfobacterales bacterium | reverse complement strand
TTCGGGGCACATGATAATGCAGCTTGGTGTTCACGGGACCGTACGATGAGAATTTTCGCATGTTCTTTTCCTCTCCGGTGAAAAAGCATGGGCTTGATGGCCTCGACTCTCGACCCCTTCTCCGGGGTGATATCTCCCTCTTCCACCGTTGCCATGCTTGTGCCATTCCATTTGATGGACTCAACCTCCAGAATGAGCGATTGGTCAACCACCTTGAACCGCTGGCCGATTCTGACCCCTTCATCCTCGCCAACATTCAGGATGATCTCCTCGCCGGCCACTTTTGAAATTCTGCCTCTGATTGGTCTCTCCTCAAGTTTCTTGAGGGCAACCAGAAGTTTTTGGGAGAGCCTTTCCCTCTGAGCCAGAACAGACTTGCCCTCATCTATTGTCTCATGCAGGAACGCGAGGGAAAGAGCAGTCTGAGTCTCAGCCAGTTCCATCAGTGCAAGCGGGGACGATTCAGATTGGTTCCTTTCGACAAAGAGAAGGTATGTCGGCATCTTCAGTTTCGGCTTCAGCCGGTGTTTCGGGTCCACCGACGAGCCGCTTGCCCGAATCAGCTCCTCCAGTATGGCATCAAACGATTTCCTGTGTAACAACTGGATTGATGAGGATTGGCTCACCCCGATCTGGATGGCATAGGCCAGAAGGTCCTCTTTCTTCTGCTCAGAGAAATCCATTTGCGACTCAAACACAAAGGCCATGGTCAGGGGAGGGGATGTCCACCCGCTGTCATCAACTGGGTTGTTGCCCGGGGAAGTGCCTGTGATCTTCTGAAGCTTTTCCCACAGCTCGTCAATCCGCTTCTTCTTTTCGAGATTCCGCTCATGGAAAATTCTCATCTGCACATCAAGGGAATTCTCACTAGGCGGTTTGGGTGGGTCAGTCACCGGGGGAATGACATGGATCAGCCAAACGATCAGGATGAGCACCGCCAATCCAGCCACTATCTGAGATGCCAGCTGGCTCCATTTGGGTTTGGTTCCTGATAGCTGGCTGGTTTTGGGCACAGCCGAGTCGGTTTTGCCGCCATCCTCCGTTTGTTCGACGGTCGGCCCGGCAACCGTCGTTTTGGTGGCCGTCACCTGCAATTTTATCCAATTCTCCGCTTCTGCGTTTTTTCCAAAATAAGCGGTTCTCGGATCGCCGTACAGCAGATAGCCCGCCCAGGAGGTGTCCCTCCTGTCGGTGAGCGCGAGTCTTGCCTGTCTGACCGCATCCCCAACCGTCTTCTTTCCGGAAAAGAGGTGTTTGTAAAAGCGGAGCGCAAATTGGCTGCTCGGCTTGTCCTTTATCTCCCAAGAGGTTCCCAGATAATGCCTCACCCCTGCCAGCATGAACGCGTTGGCCAGGCCGAAGGTCTCGTCTCCGACCCATTTCTCGGTGCGGGCGGACTGGCACGCATTCGAGAAGACCAGCGCGGGCATTGCCTTCCCGCCGGTGATCTCCTCGATGTCCTTTGCGGTGAAGCGGCCGTGAGTCAGCAACCACCCGCTCTGTGCCGGGTCATCCGGATCATACGTCGCATGGCCGGCAAAGTGGACAAAGTCGTATCCCTTTATCCTTTCCCTGATGTCGTCTGGCCCGATCTCTGTGTCGAGATCCGCATATGCAAGGGGATCGTCACCATCCATCTGATCCATCTGATTACAGATCTCCTTCCCCTCCGATCTGGCATCTGACAGGTTTCCCCCGGGATCGGCCACCACCCACATCTCAGACGGGCTTCCCAACTCCCGTTTCTCAAAGGCCGGCACCTTTTGATATGTGCTGGGCAGACGCCCCATGCTGAATCGTTGGCAGAGAAACTCGCCGTTGAGGTGGATCAGCTCCCAAGGAATGTGGACCAATTGCGAGTCGATCTCCAAGATCAGGTGTTCGGCGGAGGTGGTGATCAGCTTCTCCCGGATATCCGCCGGCAGGAACTCGTCGCACAGTTTCTGACCCATCCTTTCAAGTTCTTCCAGTATGTCGTAACCAACGCCTCTGGTGATGCCGGGCTGGTTGGCCTCGTTGATCCTCTCGACGATTTTGTGCCAACGGCCTTCAATCTCGTCCATCACCACGGATTTGTCCGTGGAGATTGAAATCGCATGATCCGGATTCTGGAACACGATCTTCAGGTGGTATCCCGTGGGTTTCAAGTCAGGTGTTCTGCTCATCAATGCCTCCATGGTCAACTCTGAATTTGAACCCGCATGTCTGTTTGCCATCTGATCCGTAGCGGATGATATCCATATGATATTGGCTGAAAATCAGATTGTCAAAGACCACATAAGGGGTGTCTCGCCTCAATGGACGGCCCATCTCTTTCTGCCCCTCTCTTTTCAACGTGACCCTGCCGCTCTTTACCACTTGGTCGTCCTTGAGGACTCTGATTTTCATGCAGATATTGTCATCTTCAGCTTTTCGGACATAGATCTCCGCCTGAACATCCCCGATATCCTTGACAATGCGAATGTAGTCTATGGAGGGTTCGGCTGACACCGCTTCTGAGCGAACCGCGCATGCGGCCAATGCCGCGTTAGGTTCAACATATGAAAACCAGGATTGCGATGCCAGTTCCGAGCAGCGTTCCCTTACCCATTCATAGGTCGCCGCCATCTTATCCTTTATCTTCTGGCCCCTCGGATCCCATTGATACAATTCTTCATCCTCTAAAATCGTATGGGCAAGCACCAGATCTTTCCGACACGTATCGCAGTTGGAAAGATGCGCCTCTATCCGGTCCCTCTCCCCAGTTGAAAAACCGCCTGCCATATATTCAGGAAGCTTTTCCAAAAAAAATTTGCATTCTGATTTCAGTTTCATTATGACTCTCTCCTTTTACTTTATCTTATATGCAGAAAAGAATTTTTTCTTATGTTATGGAGTGGTTTCCGGGCGTATTATAAGTTGGGGGAGTCCCAAACAGTCTGGAAACCCATTTTGGGATGGATCCCCAGTCGTCCCTGCGGGACTGGACAGATTGTGCATGCCCGACCCGGCAATGCTTCGGCGTGAGACTTCGGCGTGAGCTCAGTCGAACGCTCAGTCGAACGAATTGCCGGGCTGTTTTCACAAGTCCCCCCAACTTGCAAATGCGCCCGTGGTTTCCATCCTCAAAAGGACAAAGAAACCCGGTTTCTGTGACAGCGCCGCGTCACCGAAACCTGATCGCCCAATCCTCTGAGGGCTGAAACCGGGTTTCTTTGTGTCATCAAACTCTGACAAGGCCGGAGAAACCCTGTTTCTGGCAATATCTGTCATTCCGGGAACCATTAATGGCCTTGTGAGTTGCCAGCCTCAGATGAGGTTTTCCAAGTCCCTTATTATTTGGGCCGTCCCGCCTCTTCAACGTATTCTTTTAATCGTTTTCTTACGCCAAATATGATCTGATGGATGTGATTCTCCTTTTTGCTGAGAAGTTTGGCAATGCCTTTGGGTGACAGTGGCGGTGTGTTCAAGAACTGGGCAAGCGACTTTGTTGTCTCCTCCACTTCGCCAATGCCTTTGGGTGACAGTGGCGGTGTGTTCAAGAACCGCAATTCAAAAACCAATCGTTCCAATGGCGGCAGTTTTTCCACACACTCCAGAACGAGACGCAATGTTTCCCTAGTCTCTATTTTTATCATCTCACTTATCAAATCAGGTTTTTTCTCAATTTGTTCAAAGGAGCTCAGGTTACCCTGTCCTGAGATATTTTGAGGGTCGTTTTCCCTGAGTTTCATCAGCACGGTCTGAACCGCAATCATCCTGATCCATCCCGAAAGACCGAGCCCGCCGTCTTCTCTATACTGTCGCAGTTTCTTGCATTCCTTGTCGAACAGCGCGACATACACATCATGGCACAGATCCTCAATGTCCTCTGGGATGAAGGAGACGTGTTTGAGGATAAGGGTTTTCCGAACGGAATGATAAATCAGTCTCTCATAGTGCTGAACCAGTCGTTCACACTTGCTGCAATCTTTCAAACATTCGTGAAGGAGTTGCTGTTCTTCCTCTTTGGTCAGCTTTTTCATTGTGTCATCACCCAATCCCCCATCACCGGGGCGTTTCCATTATTATTCAAAAGCCTGATACAATAAATTCTGTCCTTTCGCTTCTCATCAATGGAGGCATTCCCGATAAATTTTGTTTCAGTGCCAACCACAAGGGGCCATATCATCCGGATCTCCCCTTCTTCCATGTCTGCACAGAAAAAGGTCTCCCCCTTCTTCTGGATGATCTTGCCTTTTATAAGGGGAAAGGCCCTGTGAAATTTTTCAGAAAGCCGTTCTGCCACCCCTTCCAGCGCGGAGCGGGAGTCCGATTCGCTGTAAACATCCACGGTAGGCTCGCCAGCGATGGCCAGTTTTTCAGAGGTTTCAACATCAATCAGTTCTGCGATGACTTCGATCCCGTTGTTGGTCTGATAGACCCGTCCCAGAAGTTTGAATGCCACAGGTCTGAGCGACTTGTCGGCGGGGAACGATGCCATTTTGATCCCATCCAAATGTTGCTCATGCAGGGCCTTCCTCATTCTGATCTGAAACCGATCTTTGGCGGTGAGACGCCCCAGAAAGAGGTGTTGAAACACCTTCCCCTCGGTTGTTTCCCGAGCGTCATCAAACACGGTGATGTCAAAGTCATGCGCCTCAAACAGGCACCGATACTTGGCTTTGAGCAGTTCGTGAATCCGGCGGGTGATGGTCATCTCCTTGACGCTCTCCTTGCCGGACGCATCCCTTGCCCGGACGACAATCCGGTTTTCCCCCAGCTTCAAGCGGACAGGATGGTTGAAAGAGATGACCCGCCCGGGTCGCCTGTGGACGGGTGTGCCATTGATCCGCACCTCTTGGATGTTGGTTTTGCCGATGACCTGTCCTTTGACTGGCAGGATTTCCTTGGTCGTCGGTTGATCTGGGAATTGATTCAGTCGGATGTCAGGCCTCATGTCCCCTTGATTCAAAAACGCCAAGGTCATTTTCCCACCATCTGTCAGAATCTTCGGCTGGGTCTGCGCCAGCAGCAACGGATGCCGGATTCGGGCCATCATTTCAGGCGTGATTCGTGCCTCTGTCCCATTCTCCAGTTTGTCCGTGGCTCGCAGGGTGATGCTTCTCTGACCAAGGGTGAGGGTGAGGGAGAAGGGCACCTCTTTTCCTTTGGGGACATCTTTTCTTTCACCATCCATGTTCAGGGAGATATCCCCGGTGTCATCATAAAGATACCCTTGCACCCGGACACCTGGTTCAAATTTTTCGATGATGATCACCGGACCGGATCGGTCCACATGGATGGTGAGTTTGCGGGTCCCCTCCCCACCCATGAGGTTTCGGGCCATGATGTCAACTTCATGCGTTCCCTGCGCCAATGTCAGTGCCCCCTCAAATGGCACTCGCTGGTCAGAGTGGTCTATGAATACCGAGCGGCCAGCCAGACGGATCGCTGAGACATATTGGGTGTCCGTTGCCATTCCTGAAACCCTCACCGGATCATCGTTGGTCCAGATGCCATCCTTGGCAGACGGGCCAGTGATCATGATGCGGGGGATGGAGACGGCCACGGCCTCACGCAACATGATTTCTCTGCGGACCTTGTCCAAATATTGGTAGGCTTTTTCAGAGGGGTAGTGCTGAAGGGAAAGCTCCAGCTCCTGTTTGGCCGCGTCATAATCTTTCTGGAGATAATGGATCAGTCCCTTTTCCCGGTGCGGGAAGTAGTCGCTGAGGCGCATCCCGTATGTTTTTGCCATCCGCTTGTCCTCAAATCGCTGGCGGATCGCCTCACCCAAGTCTGCAAGCGCGTTGTCGTAACATTCCCCCTCCATGCAGGAGAGGGCCCGCTCATAATGATCATAGCATTGGTAGGTGAACACCTTGTCGTCAAGCTTGCAGTAATTCCTGCCGTTTTTGACGCAAACTGGACGTGGCGGCATGCAACCGTATCCATATAATAAAAGAAGGGAGAAAATCAGGATTTGTGACAAAATCTTTTTAAATGGTCCTTTTGGCATCTTCATATCCTCCTGGAATGTGAAAGAGAGGTCGGCCATGACCTTTGTTTGGGGTCACTTCGCTCGGCTTGGCAAATCCGACAGCCGGATTTTGGAGGACGTGTGGTTGGCCGAAACGAAGATCAAGGCCAATCACCAAATTGGATTTTAAACAAGGCTTCAT
>JAOZRQ010000045.1 GCA_029940115.1 Desulfobacterales bacterium | reverse complement strand
TTTGGCAATCCGGCGGGAGCGTGAAGGGTCACGGACTTACAAAGTGCTGTACTAGACTAATCAGAGAAAATATCAGGTTGAGGCAACTTTTTCCATCAGGAAAACCCTGATTTTGTATAGGGAATTCCCTTAAACTTCCTGCCCCTGCCAACACCGGGCAGGGGCATGGGGCACGGGGCACGGGGCACGGGCGTTTACACTAATGGTGCCCTGAGGGCGCATTTGCAAGTTGGGGGAATTGTCCCGGAGGGACTTGTGAAAATAGCCCGGCAATTCATTGCCGGGGTCTGAGGATCCATTCCAAAATGAGTTTCCAGACTGTTTGGGGACTCCCCAGCTTATAAATACGCCTGTGCCCTGAGGTTCTTCTGATGCGCAAATGAGGTGTCAGAGGGGAATGATCTTTTTCCTGATGGCGGTCTTGATCAGGTCTGTCATTGACTGAATATCCAATTTTGCCATGATATTATATTTATGAGATTCCACCGTCTTGGGACTGATGCATAATTGGTTGGCGATATCCTTGGGAGGCTTCCCCTCAGCCAGCAGTTGAAATATCTCCCGTTCACGAAGGCTGAGAAGCTCAAACCCGTCTTTCTCAACCTTGCCTTGTTCCAACATCTGCATGTGTCTCAACAGAATGGTCGGAGCCATGGTGCTGAAGTAGGTTCCGCCCCGACTGACCGCCTTGATGGCGAGTATCAGGTCTGACATGGGATCTTCTTTGAGCACATATGCGGATACGCCAGCCCGGAAAAGGTCAACAACAAATTCCTTGTTCGAGTGCATGGTATAAATGATGATGCGAATGTTGGATGATATTTTCCTTATCTGCATGGTTGCGTCTATGCCATTCAGGTTCGGCATGGAAATGTCCATGATGACGATTTTCGGTTTCAAAGACTCGGTGAGCTTCACGGCCTTTCTTCCGTCAGACGCCTCCCCCACCACCTCAAACTCCGAATGGTCGTGCAAGGCCGCCCGTATGCCCTCAATCACCACCGAGTGGTCATCGGCTATCAGAATGCTGGTTTTTGTCATAAGAGTTCCCCGAAACTTGAAACTTCAAGTTTCAAATCAAAATTTGGCATCGTGAAAAGTAGTTTGCACTTTTAAGATGGAAAAAGTTTGTAGTACATCACTTTTTAAATTCGTACCCCCTTGATCGGCTCGGATTGCCGCCGGATTTGGCAATCCGGCGGGAGCGGAAGGGGGTGACGAACTTACGAATTGGTGTAGCAGTTCCGCCTCTCGGCGGTGCGAGACCGCCTGAAGGCGGAACTGCAAACTGAAAAGTGTGAACCACCTTTCAGTCAAAATGAAATTTGCACTTTTACATCAAGCATCAGGCATCAGGCGGGTATCTCCACCAACAGATGGGTTCCCCCCTGTTCGCGGGATTCAATGGTAAACTCCCCATCCAACTGGATCACTCTCTCCCGCATGAAAACAAGCCCCAAGCGTTTTCCTTTCCGGTCTTCCATGATCCTGTCCGGTTCAAACCCCACCCCGTCATCCTCGACACCCAGCAGAAGGCTCCGATTCTTTTTCACAAGATTCACGAATATCTTTCCGGCTTGGGCATGTTTGATGGCGTTGTTCAGGGCCTCTTGGGCAATGCGATAGAGTGCGATTTCCTTTTCCTTGCAGAAATGTCTCGGGATGTCTCTGGAAAAAAATTGAATCTTGATGCCAGACTCACCCTCAATCTCATTGAAAAGCTCCCGAAGCGAGGACTCCAGACCTAGTGTGTCCAGCATGGCCGGCCTCAGTCCGTGGGAGATGTTCTTCAGGTCCTTTATGGCTTGGCTCGCCTTGAGCTTCGCGGCGTTTATTCTGTCTTTTAGATCAGAATCCCCATCTTTCAACTGGTGTCTGACCATTTCCAAGCTCATTTTGAGAGAGGTCAGGGTCTGGCCGACCTGGTCATGGAGTTCCATGGCGACATTCTGCCGATCTTTTTCCAGCAATCCGATAATCTTTTTTGACAGTGACTTTCTCTGGCGATGCGCTCTCATCAGTTGGTGATTCATCCGGTCCAGATTCTCATGCAGCCGTTTGTGCTCGATATCCTTTCCCAGATGATCGGCAATCGCGGAGATGAGCGCCCGCTCTTCCTTCAGAAATGGAGGTTCATCGCTTTCAGTTCCGCCTTTGAGATAACAGATCTCCAAGAGTCCGACCGGCTTTCCATATACCCATACGTCACGCTGTTGCTTCCAGACCGTCTCCCTGAAATGGTCGGTCCTGAATTCTTGGCCATCTATGATCAGCCGCGCACAAGTGGTTTCCAGACACTGCCACGCTGAAGGGATCATGTCGACAATCTCTTGGAACACCTCATCCCAAGAGAGGTACTGCTTTTCCAGAATTTTGAAAATCCCGTAAAGGCAGTCCATTTCCTTGATCCGCTCCCCGATATCATGGGATCGTTTAATCAGGGATTCCTGGGTGTGTTTGATATCTGTCATGTCCCGCAGACTGGCCACCACACCCGACACCGATCGGTCGCTTTCCAGCAGGGGATAGTAGCTCACGTCCATGAATCGTCGCCCCACAGGAAAGTCAAACCATTCTTGGAGATGGAATTCATGCCCGAGCAAAACGTGATCCAAACGGGGTCTCACCTGCTTTTCAAAGACTTCTGTCCCTAACAATTCGGCCATAGAACGCCCTCTGATCTCATCCGCCGGTCTTCTGTGAAATCTGGCATAAGCATCATTCACTAGCTGATAAGTATAGTTTTTGTCAACATATGCCATCGGATCGCGGACCACGGAGAATATCCGCTCATATCTGCGAAGCAGATCCTCCGCGTCCCTGCGTTCCTCAATTTCACGCCTCAGCTGCTCGTTCAGGGCCAGCAGTTCGGTGGTTCGGAGCTTTAGTTGTTGTTCCATTTGGTCTCGGATGAAAATTGAAAGTCGAAGATTTTTTCCCTCCCACGCTCCCGCGAGAACCTGTCCCTGACATCTTTTATCAGGGATTGCCAAATCCGGCGGCAGGCTTGGATTTGTCAATCCAAGTCGAGCGAAGTGGCCCAAGCGAAGATCATGGCCGATTCAGGAATTCACATCGTGTCAAATTGCAAAAGGCAAGCTTCATCTATTTCACAAATGGGAAGCAGGAGTCAATAGGGTAAGAACAGTATTTTCGGGTGGGAATATGCTACCCTCATTCAGTAATTCATATAAAGGATGCCCATTTTGGGGTTGACTTTTCAGAGAAATTGTTTATGCTCAGACAAAAGTGATCATGGCGGAAAGCCCAGATTTCTGATTATAACGGATTTAGGGAGGCCGTGAACGTGCCCTTGCCGGGTTTCCCGCCCTTCGCGACTTTTTTCTCCTGTACACAGCGGATTGACACATCCAAGCCCGCTTCCGAGCGAAAAACCAAGTTTTTTGAAAAAGCTTGGTTTCTGTTCGGTCACCAAAGGAGGATTGTCATGGGAAAAAAAATGACATGGGAAGAAATGAAAAAAAAATATTCTGATGAATGGCTGCTCATCGTTGATTTTGAATTGGATGATTCAGGCCATGTTGTCGCGGGTGTTGTCAGTCGCCATTCAAAAGAGAAGGACGATGTCTATCGCCTGCCCGCATTGAATCGGTCAACCGCTTTCAGATATACCGGGGAATCCACTTTTGCTGGTTTGAGAAGTCATGCAGAGAACCGTAACGTCGTTTGACACAGGCAGGCATATACACATCGAATTCATCGTCACTGATCTTAATGGTATAAGGCCGGGATATTGGACACAGGTGCCCCGAAAACTGAATTTTCAGATCAGTTCCTGATGCATGCAGGGTTTGTTGAATCTGTTGCTGAAGCAACGATAAAACCCGGCCTACAGACTCAAAAATATGGGATGACAACTTTGCCATCCGTTGAAATATGCGGTCAGAAAATAGACGGATTTGATGTTTTTGTTTCTCACTTTGAAAAGTCATGGGGCATTGACGCCCTGATCGGGCTTGACTTCTTTCGTCGCTTCCTGATCACGATAGACTATTTGAATGATTTTTTGATTGCGGAGCCATATCTGAAAGAACGGCAGTCGAGACGGACAGCACGATGATGAAATGGCCAAACAAATCCTCCTTACTCCCCCTTGTTGCCTTTTTTCTTGTCCTGATCCTCTGGAAATTGCTGGCAAGTCACAGCGGCTGGAGCGAACAGGTGTTTCCGGGGCCCCTGAAGGTTTTTGTCAGCTTATGGGAACTGGCTGCCGACGGGACACTCATGAAACATTCGGTGGCCAGCCTGTTCAGGGTCACCGTGGGGTTTTACCTCGCGATCATCTCAGGCATTCCCTTGGGTATCATCCTGGGCCGACTGAAGTCGGTCCAGATTTTCCTGAACCCACTGATCCAGTTCCTGCGCCCCATCTCCCCACTGGCTTGGATCCCCCTCTCCATGCTCTGGTTCGGCATCGGTGACAAGCCGGCGATCTTTCTGATCTTCTTGGCCAGCTTCTTTCCTCTGGTGGTCTCCACAGTGGCGGCGGTGCAATCGATCAATCCGGTTTACTTCCATGTCGCGGCCAATTTCGGATTCACGAGGTACGAGGTGGTGACGAAGATCATCATCCCCGGCATGCTTCCCGGGGTGGTGACCGCGCTTCGGATCACCATCACCATTGCTTGGCTCGTGGTGGTCGCGGCCGAAATGATCGCCGTCAAATCGGGACTCGGCTATCTGATCCTCGATTCCCGCAATGCCCTGCGCATGGATTATGTGATGGACGGGATGATCGTCATCGGCCTGATCGGATTGGTTCTGGACCATATCATGATGCGCCTGACCCGGATCGGTTCCCTCAGATGGGCATCAATCGGCCGTTAGGAATTGTCATTAAATAATTTCCCCATTTCCCTGCCCCGTGCCCTCTGCCCGTGCCCCTCTGTCCCTGCCGACACAGGCACGGGCACGGGAAATTATTTATTTAGTCACAGATGCTTGGAAGGTGTTTGAAAACATCTGCCACCCTCTGCCGTGCCCTGCCTTTGCCCTGCCCGAAACCAGCACAGATAAGGGCATGTGCACGTGCAGGGGAGTGTTCTATATACGCACTGATATGCCCCAGTACCTCGGATCGCATCGGGTCGCTTTCATTCAGCAACATCTGCCACCCTCTGCCGTGCCTGCCTTTGCCCTGCCCGAAACCAGCACAGATACGTGCATGTGCAGGGGAGTTTTCAAACACTTTCTATATACGCACTGATATGCCCCAGCACCTCGGATCGCATCGGGTCGCTTTCATTCAGCAACTGATGCCTTGTGTTGGCAATCAGCTTCACACGGCTCCCCGTTATCTTTGTCTCCAAAAACGGGAGGTTGTATTTCCAGTCCACGACGCGGTCCGCTTCTCCTTGGATGATCAGCACCGGTCCTCTTCTCGGCGAATAGGCCGCCATCCGTTTGTTCCACGCGTAAAGCGCGTCGAGCCATCGGATGGCAACATGCCTGCATCGGAGCGGATCATTCTTCAAAAACGTGACAAAGTCCGGATCAGAGGAGTTTTGGGGAATGCGCCGGGGAACGGTCTTCACAAAGGGCTTGATCATAAGATGCGCCCATCCTGACAGACGCCAATGGCTGAAACGGACCAGAGGGGCCAGAAGGATGCGTTTTTCAAAAACCGAATGTTCCCGGCTTCGGAACATATGCTCAAGCAGAATGCTCCCGCCGGTGCTGTGGCCGACCAGGTGATACGGCATAGGCAGATGCGGCTTGCAGAGCCGGACCAATTCATTCAACGCGGACGCGTATTCGGAGAAATCGCCAATCGCGGCCCGTTCACCGGTGGAAAGCCCATGGCCCGGGAGATCGTGAACCGCGACGGCAAATCCCTGATCCAGACACTGGCGGATCAGGTGTCTGAGTATGCCGCTGTGATCGAGATACCCGTGAAGCAGAAACACCGTCCCCCGGGTATGGCCGGGCAGAAAGAGATGGGCCGCCAAGTTGTGGGTTCCAGATCGGAATGTCCCGAAAAAATGCCTGACATCTTCAAAATGGATGCCGTAATAGTTGAAATAAGCGATGGCCGAGGGGACATGCGCCGGCTCAATGCCGAGATCCAGCCGCGTCATTGCTCTCCTGGTTTGTCGGATAAAATGTTCCATCTGTTCCTCAAATCTAAAAAAATCCGAAATCCGAATGTCGAAATCCGAAACAAATTCGAAATCCGAATGCTGAAAAAATCCGAAATCCAAATGTCCGAGACATCACAGTGGGTTGTCTCAAATTTTGAATTTTGGTCATTCGGATTTGTTTCGGGTTTCGGGTTTCGGATTTCGGATTTTTCTGCCCACACATGCGGAGAATATCACAACTCCGAAAAGCATGAGAAGCGATCCAAAGAAAAATGCCTCCCGGAGATCAAACATATCCATCATCAGACCGGCGAGAATCGCGCCTGACATCATTCCCATGCTGTGTGACACATTCATCAGCGCCATGACGGCCCCCATTGACCGAGTTCCGCTTCCCTTCCGCACCGCCATTGCCGAATGGGGGGCCATGGCCATGCCTCCCCCGAATCCGAACAGCAGTTCAGCAAAAATGAGGTCCCAAAGGTCCGTCGCCCATGTGAAAGAAAGCATCGCATGACAGACGATCAGCCCGCCGGCGACAATCATCACCTTTTTGCTGACTCTGTCCGCCAGCCATCCCATGGGGATCTGTATCAGTCCGCTGACAAGCACTCCGAGCATGACAAGCATGCCGATGAGAGAATTGGAAAGCTTGAATTCGGTGTCCGCAAAAACAGGCAGAAAACTCCATATGACGCCGATGCATGCGGTGTATGCGAATCTGAAAAAAGAGAGGCCGGCGATGTCCGGGTCTGTGACGAGCTTTTCCCATTTTGCGGGGGGTGCGTTGCGGCATACCGCGTGTTCGGCATTCACACGCGGGAGCTGGAACAGGCTTAACAAAAAGCCGGTGAATGAGAGTATCCCCATACACAAAAAGGAGAATCCAAGGCTGAGAAAGTCGCTGAGCAGGCCGCCGAGAAGGGGCCCGGCACTCAGGCCCAAGAACATGGACATGTTGAACAGCCCCATTGTGAGGCCTTCCTCTCCCTCCGGCGTGATATCCCCGACATAAGCCTGGACCGCAGGCATGATCATGGCGGATGCGATTCCTTGCAAGAATCGTATGAAAATCAGGCTTTCCACGGTGTTTGAACATATGAAGGCCACCGAGACCAGCGAATATCCGAGAAGGCCTGTCACAATGTGGGGTTTCCGCCCTTTTTTGTCCGAGCGTCTGCCGAAGTAGGGGAGAAAGCATGTCCGTGAAATGGAAAACGAGCCGAAGATCATCCCGATGTACAGGCCCCCGGCTCCAAGGCTGTGGGCATAGACCGGCAAGAGGGGAACGACGATCCCCACCCCGGTTATGGTGGCAAACATGGAAAAGAAGAGGGTCGCAAAGATTTTTTTGTCTGATTTTTTCACCAGCTAAATGTGATATGTGATGCTTGATGCGTGGTGCCTGACGCGTGGTGTGAGCGAACAACTTCCCCATTCCCGCTCCTGCCGGAACCTGTCCCCGACGTCTTTTATCGGGGATTGACGATCATTTTGGTTTTTGGCGGGCGATTCGGATTGGCCAATCGTTCGACGGATCACGTTTTACGTTTTACCACTCCGAATCCATCTCCTCAAGCCACTTCCGCACAGCCTGTGTCTTTTCAATCTTGACCGACCCCACCGCAATGATCTGCCCTCTTTTCGTCTCAACCATACGCAGATTGATATCAAGGAAGTCATTCGACTCTGTGACAACCCCTGTCTCAATGACATCAATCCCGCGTCTCCTGCCAATATCTCGGGCCGCTTTCTGTTCCATGATCTCAGATGAATCGGGATGCTCGTCAGGATATAAGGCTTCCTGAATGTTTTTGATCAGGAATCGTTCCACAATGTTGAAATTGTCCGCAATATCGGGTTGCAGAAAGGAAAATATCAGGGTCTTTTCCGTGAGATACTGATGCATTCTGCTCACCGTCTTCCGGTCAATCCCTGATATCTCCAAGAAGCCGAGTCTGTATTTTCCCAGCCAATGCGTCTTGTATGCGGGTTTCAGGGTCGCGACCATCTGCTTCACCGCGAGGGAAACCTTCTTGTCAATCTCCATCTCAACGGTGTCTCCTTGGAGCATCTGCGCCTCAACCTCTCTGAGATTCTCTTTTTCAGACGCATTCAGAGGGGATTCCATGACCCCTTTCACCGTTTCCCTGACAGCAGGACAGCCAGCGAGAACAATGGAAGATGAGAGAATGATGATAATCAGATGAATTTTCATATGTTCCACAGCTATGTACAGGACAAAAAAATGATTGAGGAAAAGAAACCCGGCTTTTTCTTGCAGTTGGGAGGTCGGCCGTTTGGGAAAAAGCCGGGTTTCTCGCCCATTCCCGATTTTTTGTCCTGTACAAAGGTTCCACAGTATGAAACGTGATGCGTGATTCATGATGCGTGATGCGTGACTCGTGAAACGTGATTCCTCGTCACGCATCACGTTTTAAGTTTCAAAGTCTTCAGGAGAGACCCCCAAATCTCTGAGCTTCTGAGCCAAACGCTCGGCCCGCTGTTGTTCTTCTTGGACCTTCATCCGCTCCTTTTGGGCCTTCATCCGCTCTTCTTGGGTCTTCATCCGCTCTTCTTCGGCCTTCATCCGCTCTTCTTCGGCGCGGGTTTCAGCCTCATCGGCCCGCTCCTTGTCGGTGGGCAACACATATCGGTCCGGTGTCATCCATCGTAGCCAATCCTCTTTTATCGCGAGGTAAAGGCCTGTCATGGGAGAGTAAATCTTCGCTTTCTTGTCCGGCAACACCGGCTTATAACGGTTCCCCTCCATTCTGTATCCCAGAAATTCTTGGGAATAAGGGTCGTACAGATAATATTCGGAAGTGCGGAACACCTGTTCATACAGATCCTTCTTCTCTCTTTTGTCGGTTCTCCTTGTCGAGTCAGAGAGCAGTTCGATGATCACATCCGGATATCTCATCCCCTCCTGCCAGACCACCCATGACTTTCTCTCCCTGTCATCAACCTCCATCACCAGAAAGAAGTCAGGCCCCCTGAATGTCTTGTCTCCCGACGCATTGACAAAATGTAGGAACATGTTTCCGCCGACATAATATTTTTTCCGATCTCCCCAGTATCCCTTGAGGGAATCAATCAGAAGATTCATCTGGTCTCTGTGGCGCGGGGTCTCCATAGGCTCTCCGTCATCATATGGCAGGTCATCCTCGGTGGGCAGAAGGTCTTTCTTTTCCAAGAGTCCCACGGGATCAGACGTATCGAACGCCGTAATGATCTGGGGAATATCCAGAGGTTCGGCCCTTGGCTGTTCCAACACGATCTCGGTCATTCTCCTCACCTCCCTCTTTATTAAGGATGAAGGATCCTTAAAAATTGAACTTGTATCCGAAAAACATGGCGCTGTCCGACATGCTCCAGTTGTTGAAGGTTTCGTCGAAACGGGCTTCAAGGGTTCGGTATCCAACTAGGAGTGTGCCCCGTCTGTCCCCCAAAACGTGCAGGCCAAGCCCGGCCTTCATCTCTGTGTATCCGTCTCCATCACCGAAGCAAAGGGGCGCGGGGGCCATGCATAATTCTCCGACAAGTTCAAAGTCGAGCGGGACGTTGTAATAGACCTCGATGTTGGGGAGATCATATGCCATTGAGATCAGAAAGCCGGCCGCGCTCATATCGATGTCTTCGGGTTTCCTCTTTATGGTGCCCCACATTCCCCTGAAACCGATGGCAAATTTGAGCCTGTCAATCAGCTGGTCATTTCTGAAAGCGAGTATGCCGCTGCCTATGGTGTATTTGTCGCCATTATACAGGATATCGGCACCGATGGAGAGACTCTGCCGGGTAATGAGCAACCTTCCCTCCGCGGTGGACTGATTTGCATTCACCTCCACCTCAGAGGCGTATGCCACGGAAAGATTCAGCAAGATCAGCAGGATGACGACAATTGATGCGGTTTCTCTTTTCATAATATCTTCTCCGATTCTCTTTTGCCCGATGGCAAAGAAACCCGGTTTCAGGACTCGACGATCAGGTTTCCGTGAGGCGCCGTGTCAGAAACCGGGTTTCTTCCGGTTGGCAAAGAAACCCGGTTTCAGGTTTCCATGACGCGGCACCGTGTCAGAAACCGGGTTTCTTCCATGCACAACGGCTACATGCCGATCTGCGCTGCCAAGGCACCGCGGTCTGGCTCGCCTGTGTCTGTCTTGGGGATGGCGGTGACGAACTCAATCCAGCGAGGGAATTTGTATGGCTCAATAGCTTCCTTCTTAAATTCTTTTCTAAGGAACTTCAAAATGTCTCGTTCCAATCTCTGAGCATCCTCAATATCCACCGGTTCAACAAACACATGCGGCTTTATGATGCCATCGGTGTCTTTCCGGACAATCGTCGCGCTGTCCGCCACTTTCGGATGAAGGTTGACGAGGGTTTCCAGTTCTTCGGGATCAAGCCAGCTGCAACAGAAACGCACTTTTTCTTTTTTCACCCCCTTCTTGACAGGCGGCGAAGATGACGTTTTGAACGGTATTTTGAAGCGGGCGCTGATCATATCCATTATTCGAAAATCCCCTTCCATGATCTTGCCGTTGGTCATCATCAGGATGATGATGGGCAGATACATGGCACCAACGATCCATTTGATTTTCCCCGGATTACCCTTTGAATCGCCCAGCAATCCTGTCACAAAAATCGTGATCAAAACCCACATCACGATAATGGAGAATAGGGTGTGAGATCGGTCTCTTTTCGGTTCCGACAAATTGTTGAGGAATTTTCCAAGGTCAGCATATGAGGCGACAACTATGCCCAAGACAAATATGTAGATCAGGGCCAATTTTATCAGATCGCCACTCGACAGCTTCTTGTCCGGATGAAGAGAGCCGCTCACCGCAAAAAAGAGGATTATCATCAATACGATTGTGCCCCAGCAAAGGTCCGTTTCAAGGGTGACAGGAAAGTGGATCACCTCGTTGATCTCTTTTATGATGAAACCGACTTGCTGGATAAAATCAATTATTACCTTCATTCGATGTCTCCGGTTTCAGATGCTGGAAGCTCTAAGCTCCGAAACTTGCAACTTCCAGCTATTCAAACCGTCTGTCATCATCTTTGAGTGCCACAGGCGGACCAAGGATTTCTCGAAGCAGCACCGCTTGGCGCAGGCTCTGCCCGGACAGGGCCTGACGAATGGACAACTCTGGGACTCGCTTTTTCTCTCCGTAAGGTTCGACAGGCGGTTTCTGCTTGGAGGCATCTCTATCAGGGCGAGGGGGCAAAGGAGGCGGAAGGGGCTTCTGAACGGTCTCTCTTCTTCGGGAAGATGATTCGCGTTTGTCTTCCTGCATCTTGGCAATCTCATTGAAGAACTCACGCAGACCGCTTTTCAATGCTCCCATCGTCTGTTTGGCCGGCGTTTTCCTCTCATCGCTCCGCTGATCCGCAACGGGAGCCGGCTTCCCTTTCTTGCTGCGTCCCTTCAACACTTGGGTAAAGAGCCAGAAGAGGATGACGGCAATCCAGACCAGCGATTCTAAGATATCAGCCATGTTTGCATTCATAATTATTAAGGATAGAAGGGCATCCTTCATTTATAGGTTCGAATTTTTGGCATCTTTCATTTTGCCTGAAAGGTGGTTTGCACTTTTCAGTTTGCAGTTCCGCCTTCAGGCGGTCTCGCACCGCCTGAAGGCGGAACTGCAAACTGGAATGTGAACCCATAAATGAAAGATGCCAAACTTTTCAATTCATCTGAAAGTGCCAAACTACTTTTCAGGCAAAATGAAGGATGCCGGATAGAAGTAAATATTCGGTAAACTCCATGTCCGCTCCTGCCGGAACCTGTCCCTGACATTTTTTCCCCGATAAAAGACGTCGGATTTGTCAATCCCCGATAAAAAGATGTCGAGGACAGGTCCGAACCGAGCATGAGGAGGGAAATTCGACGGGTTTGGAATTGCTGGCGGACAACCATGCTACCGACAACAAGCAACCGACAACTCGACCATCTCTTCCGGCGGCCTGTCGGGTGTGGCAATGGCATCACGCATATCGGTATCTGCCTTGATGTTTTGCATGCGGTAGTAGTCCATGATCCCAAAGTTTCCCTTCTCAAAGGCATTGGCAATGGCAATGGGGACTTTGGCCTCTGCCTCCACCACCTTTGCCCGCATCTCCTGTACCCTGGCCTTCATCTCCTGCTCGGCGGCAATGGCCATGGCCCGGCGTTCCTCGGCCTTTGCCTGGGCGATCTTCTTGTCCGCCTCCGCGCGGTCCGTTTCGAGCTCCGCACCGATGTTCTTTCCCACATCCACGTCCGCAATGTCAATGGATAGTATCTCAAAGGCTGTCCCCGCGTCGAGACCCTTTTCCAGCACCCGCTTGGAGATGAGGTCCGGGTTTTCGAGAACATCCTTGTGCCGCGCCGCGGAGCCGATGGTGGTGACGATGCCTTCACCGACCCGCGCCAGCACGGTATCCTCTCCCGCACCGCCCACCAAGCGGTCAATGTTCGCCCGCACCGTGACGCGTGAGATCGCCTTCAGCTGGATCCCATCCTTTGCCATGGCCGCGACGATCGGCGTCTCAATCACTTTGGGATTCACGCTCATCTGAACCGCCTCGAGGACATTCCGCCCCGCAAGGTCAATCGCGGCCGCGCGGTTGAATTTGAGCGGGATGTTTGCCTTGTCCGCGGCGATCAGCGACTGAACCACACGCATCACGTCGCCTCTGGCAAGGAAATGCGATTCAAGGTCATCGGTTTCAAGGGAAAGCCCTGCCTTCACCGCCATGATCTTCGTCTCCACAATCAGTTTCGGGGGCACTTTTCGAAAGCGCATGAATATGACGTTGAGCAGGCCGATCTGCGCGCCTGACACAAGGGACTGAAACCAGAGGGAGAGCGAGGAGAAGATAAAAAAGAAGATGACAATGAGGATAATTCCGATAATTACCCCAATAATCGTGTTAAACTCCGGCATAAGACCACCTTTCTGTTTGTTTGTTGGTATTTATTTATCTTTACAGACTTAACCCTTAACCCTTAACCCTTCATCCTTCGCCCTGACCACCACACGATTGCCGTCAACTGCGGATACCACAATCATTTTTCCTTTTTCAATATAATCGCCTGCTGACACCACATCACGCCGTCTGCCTTCAATCCTCGCCTTTCCGGCTGGCCGGAGCGTGGTCAGGGTTTCTCCCGCTTTTCCCAAGAGCGCCTGTATATCCGGATCTTGGGAAATGATGCCGTTTTCCTTTTTCAGCGACTTACGCAGCGTCACGGGGGAGATGACAATCAGCTTGATTCCGATGAGCACAGCCACAGGGATCAGCATCACATCCGCGGCGACAAAATACATGCCTGCCTCGACGGACACATGGTGAAACACATAGAAAAGCGAATAGGCAAACGCGCCCAACGCGGCCAGAGTGAGCAGACCGCCCGAGGGAAGCACAAATTCGGCGATGATGACGCCGACGCCCACCGCCTGCAATATGATGGGGAGAATGAGGTTTGTGTTCATTGGTCTTTAACCCTGTCATTCCTGCGAAAGCAGGAATCCATCTTTCATTCGCACAAAAATGGAAGATTCACTTGACACTTTGGCACCTTTGACCCGTATCCTCATCTGTTGCGTTTCATCAGGAAGGATCGAACCGACTACAGGCACCCATGAGACGGTCCTCGTGGCCAAGTTCTCTTGGGCAGATTCCAAAATGCCCCAGTAAACGATGATTGCCTTGGCTCCGGAACGTGTGGCAAGACGCAATGCCTTGTTCAGCGAAGGTCTTTTCTTCTCCTGTGCCGATGCACGACAATCAGGTCTGTCTGGAATGCCGCTCAACGGAATGATAGCAAAACACTGTTCCATCTTCTCTGTCATGGAAGCGTCATCCCGTCCGAGACTATGATTGTTACATATCCTTTTCTATTAATCTCAACTGCTTTATGAATTCATTTGTATCCAAAAAATAGTTGGGATATGCTCTGTGCAAGTTCTCAATTGAACCGGCTGATACAAGAACTACTTGCAAATCCTCACCTATGGCAATACGTTTTTCCAATTTGGCATATTCTCTGTTTGCCAATTCAAGATTTTTCTGAGAATAACCTTGTATTGAAACAGTTTTCTCTTCAAGGTTAAGTATGATAAGATGGTAGATGCCCTTTTTTTTGTCTGTATGAATTTTTTCTGCTGCTATTGAAAATGCAATTAATTTATCATAAATGCAGAGCCGTTCAGCCTCTTTCAATGTCTCCGCAAATGTGGTTTTTTTATCCTTATGGCTATATTTCAAAACGGGTTCAGTGCCTTCCAAGTGTGCGAAAGCCGAACCTGCCAAGGAAAAAAAATCAAGCCACTCTTTCGGGCCTTCGCTCGACTTCAGACCGTGGTCTATGAAAGTACCTATTGTTTCAACTGCGGTAGCCCACGAATGTTGTATTTTTGATCTGATTTGCAATTCAACATACAACCCGTCATATGCTGTCACTTTGGGATTTTGATATTTATATACAAGATGAATGCTTCTGTATCCGGAATCTTTTGGTTTGGCTATATAATCTTTTGTTGAAACCAAATCATGTCTGAAATTGCTTTTTTTATAGTTTTCCTCCAACTCACGAACTTTGTCCATGTCTGACATTACCGCTCGTATGCCGCCAAGGTCCTGCATCCTTGCTAATTTCATTGATTTAAAACGTTTAAGTTTGCCAATAATGGAAGGCATCCTTTTCAGTCTCTGAGCTACCAAAGCGTCAGAATCCATTGTTTTTAATTTTTTTCGCAATGTTGCCTGAAAAGTGTTTATTGGGTATCCATGGCTTGATCTCCAATTGTCAACAACGTCATATGCCGATAATAATTCATCAATAGGAGGGTTGTCCTTAGTCAAAATATCTCCTGCTTTGTTTACTTTATTCTTTGAGTATTCTGGTGCTGATAAAACCATAATAATGTAATCCTCCTAATGCCTGACCAAATTAATTCTGACAGGTGGACTTTTCCGGAATCCTTGGCTGACGCGGCTTTTTCAAAACTTATTTGGTCAGGCACTAATAGTTCCAGAGATTCTTCTCAAGTGGTCCACCAAGGACAGACAATTCATTCAGTTCTCCCTGATACTGAGTGTCATGGCCGTAATACCTGCTTGGGAACCATGACCAAACAACATCCCGGCCCACGCCCGTTTCGGATTGGCAAATCCGAGACGTCTGCCGGATTTGGCAATCCGGCAGGAGCTGGAAATGGGGAAGTTGTTTGGTCACGGTTCCTTGGTTCATAATAACCGGAATCGGAAATGGATCGTACCGAACAGGCTGAAAACAGCAACAGAAATGCGAAAACCATGGCTTGCAATCGTTTTGCTCTCATCATTTTTTATCACATAGCCCTTTCATTTGAGCAGATATTCCTTGAAAAAATAAGCCATCGGCGACGCGAACAGCAACGCGTCAATCCGATCCAGAATCCCGCCATGGCCCGGAAGGATGACCCCCGAGTCCTTCACCCCGGAAAAGCGTTTGAATTCGGATTCAAACAGATCCCCCACCTGACCGGCAATGCCCATGGAAAGGGCCAGCAAAATGCAACCCCCCCATGACAGGGTCGTGAGAAAGAAGCATTTGAACAGGCCGACGACCAACAGGTTCCCGACAAGCCCCCCGACAGCGCCCTCAACCGTCTTTCCCGGGCTCACCGAAGGGCAAAGCTTGTGCCAGCCCAGATTCCTGCCGGCATAGAACGCGCCAACATCGCCGGCAAAGACGGTGGCAATGATGAGGAATACCCAAGCCATCCCATCCGCCCCGTTTCGGATCAGCACGAGGAAGGAGAGGAAGAGCGGGATATAGATGATCCCTTGGCTCTGCTTGGCCACATTTTCCAAGATGACCGGATCCGATTTGAACTGAGTCAGGGAGAAACACGCGGAGAGCATCAGATTCAATGCCATCGCGCCCAAGATCAGTTCGGCTGAGTTTTTGTGCGCGGCCCATATGATCCCCAGACCCGTCATCAGTCCCAAAAGAAGGATAAGACCGGACACGGTTCTCCCCTTGGGGTTGAAGACGATCCGGAAATACTCACACAGCGCAAGCAGACACGCCACGCTGACAAGGCCGGCAAAATAACCCCCCCCTTTCCAAATCAGGAAGATGATGAAGGGGAGGGCCGTAAGGGCGGTGATCCATCGTTTCAAGTGCATAGTTGTCAATGACCCGTCGTCCGATAGAGAAACCAAGTTTCTTTACAGTTTGTAGTTCCGCCTTCAGGCGGTGTTGCAAAGAAGAAACCCGGATTTTTCTTGCAGTTGGGGAGTTGGGGGAATTGTCCCGGAGGGACTTGTGAAAATAGCCCGGCAATTCATTGCCGGGTAATTTGTCCAGTCCCGCAGGGACGACTGAGGATCCATTCCAAAATGAGTTTCCAGACTGTTTTGGGACTCCCCCAACTTGTAAATACGCCCGTCAGTGATCACTGACTTTGCCATATCTGCGATCCCGGGACTGATAGGCTTTCAGGATTTGTGTGAACTCCTCCCGACTGAAATCGGGCCATAAGGTGTCGGTGATGAAAAGTTCCGCGTACGCGATCTGCCACAGGAGGAAATTGCTCACCCGCATCTCGCCGCTGGTCCGGATCATCAGATCCGGATCCGCCATCCCTTTGGTGTAAAGGTGGTCCGATATCAGCTCAGGGGTGATGGCATCTGGGTCAATGGTTCCCGCTTTTGCCTTTCCGGCGATCTCCTGAACCATCCTGACGATCTCGGCGCGGCCCCCGTAACTCAGCGCGAGGTTCAGGCGCATGCCGTCGTTCTTCTCAGTCAGGGCCATGTTCTCCTGCAAGAGTTTCCTGACATTATCGGGGAGACGCTCGGTCTCGCCGATGGTGTTGAGGCGGATGTTGTTCTCCTGCATCTCCTGCAACTCTGACCGAAGGAACTTCCTGAGCAACGCCATCAGCGCGGTGACTTCAACCTTGGGGCGTTGCCAGTTTTCGGTGGAAAACGCGTACAGGGTCAGAATCGAAATGCCGATCTCACGAGCCGCCCGCACGATCTCCCGCACGACCTCCACTCCCCGCTCATGTCCCCTCACCCGGTTGAAAAGACGTTTTCTTGCCCATCGGCCATTGCCGTCCATGATGATGGCAACATGGGAAGGGAGCCTTGTCTGGTCAAGTTCTGTGGAATGGGTGCTAGAATTCAAGGATCTCCTTCTCTTTTTCTTTGTAGATGTCGTCAATAATCTTGATATGTTCGTCCGTCACCTTCTGCACCTGATCTTGACCTTTGAACGCCTCATCCTCAGATATGTCACCGTCTTTCTTGAATCCCTTGAGCAATTCGTTTGAATCCCGCCGGATATTCCGGGCACCCACCTTGTGTTCCTCGCAGATTTTGCTGACCACCTTCACCAGATCCTTGCGTCGCTGTTCGGTCAGGGCCGGGATGGTGATCCGGATGATCTTGCCGTCATTGGATGGGGTCAGCCCGAGATCCGATTTCAGGATCGCCTTTTCGATCTCCTTGATTGCCGAGACATCCCACGGCTGGATGGTGATCAGCCGGCTTTCCGGGACCGACATCGAGGCCATCTGGTTCAGCGGGGTTGGTGTGCCGTAATAGTCCGCCCTGATGCCGTCAAGAAGCGACAAGGACGCGCGGCCTGTCCGAACCTTCTTGAGATCATTTTTCAGCGCGGTGATGGTCTTACCCATTTTGTCTCTGGTTTCCTGATATACATCTTCAAGCATTGGTCTCTCCCATATAAATTATGAAGGATGAAGGATGAATTACCCCTCGAAATTTCATCTTCGCTCCTCTGCAACTACCTGCAAGTTGCTGATTTCATATGCCGCGCCCTGCCCGGCGTCGGGGCATGTTGCCCATCCATCGTCAATTGATTGCATCATAACAATTTTTGACAAAGATGTCAAACTAAAAAATCCGGTTTCTGACTCAGTTGCCCCGATGCCGGATGTAATCATATGCCAGAAAGAGAATCCCGGCCACTCCCGACAGGATGGAGCCGCTCAGAACGCCCAGCTTTGAGTAGTTGAGCAGTTCCGGTGAGGTGAAGGAGAGTCCTGAGATGAACAAAGAGATGGTGAACCCGATTCCTCCGAGCATGCCCGCACCCATGATGTGAGGCCATCGGACGCTCTCCGGCAGGGAGGCGATGCCAGTTTTGACGGCCAGATAAGAGAAGATGGTGATGCCGACCGGCTTCCCCACGAACAGCCCCAAGGCAATGCCGAGGGCGACTGGATGGCTTATGGCATTTTCGGGGGACATCCCCTGAAGGGTCAGGCCAGCGTTTGCCAACGCGAACAGGGGAAGAATCAGAAAGACGACCCAAGGATGCAGGGCATGCTCCAACCGTTGCAGAGGGGTCTCCACATGGCGGCAGGCCACTGAGAGGGAATGAACGGCATTCAGATGTTCCTGGTTCATCAGGATGGAATACCAATATCCGCCGGTATGCTCGTTGTAATGGAAATCATCCATGATTCGGTTCACCTCTCTGACGAAACGGCCAATCGTGTATCTGCCCCGGACGGGTGTGCATAGGGCCACGAGAACGCCCGCAATGGTGGGATGGATCCCTGATCCCATCACCGCAAGCCAAGTTCCCATCCCCATGATCGCATAAAAAGGGATCCACCTGATCCAGAAGATGTTTGCCAGTGCCAGGACAGCAACGAACACCGCGCTGAGAAGAAGATAGTTCAGCGCGAGCTCCTTGGTGTAAAAGAGGGCGATGATGACCACCCCGCCAAGGTCATCGGCAATGGCAAACGCGGTGAGAAAGATTCTCAGACCAAGGGGCAGCTTCTTGCCGAACATGGCGATGGCACCGAGGGAAAAGGCGATGTCTGTAGCCACTGGGATGGCCCATCCCGCGGCATGGGGTGTGCCATGATTGAAGGCAGCATAGATCGCGCCGGGCACGATCATCCCCCCCAGCGCCGCAGTGATGGGGAGCATCGCCATTTTGACGGAGGTCAGCTCACCCACCAGAATTTCCCGTTTGATCTCAAGCCCCACCGTGAAGAAGAACAGCGCCATGAGCCCGTCATTGATCCAATGGGCAAGGGATTTGCTGATCTGATAGTCTCCCGCGAACACGGAGATTTCGGTATGCAGGAGATGGTGATAGGTTCCGGCAAACGCGGAATTTGCCCAGATGATCGCGAAAGCCGACGCAAACAGAAGCAACACACTGCCTGAGACCTCACTGCTGAAGAACCATTGGAAGGGTCTGAGAGTACGGACATCCTCAGGTCCTTCCGGAAGCCTGACTTCATTGTCGTTTTCCACCATGATCAGTCCTCAATAAGCCCCTGGATTTCAGGATGATTCTGTATGGCCCTCAGAAATTGCGTGGTCCGATGATCCAAGCGTGATTTCAGGGTCCTCATGAGTCTTTGGTTAAATATGTACCCCATCTCAGGATTGTTGTCCAGAATCTTCTGGATCCTTTTGGTTCTCATGGAAAACACTTCACAAGGTTCCGCACAAATCGCATCGGAGGAGTACGCGCTCGCGCCATCAAACATGGCGGACCACCCGAACACATAGCCTGGCTTGACCGCGCCCACCGACACCGTTATTTTGTCGGACATCCTCTTTTCAAGCAGGATTTTTCCCCTTCTCAGCATGAAAAGCCGATCTGCCTTTTGAGCTTCGGTGAACACCGCCTCCTGTTCATCGAAATTCAGCACATCAACAATCGGGGTCAGTTTCTCCCGCATCTCATCGTTCAGATAACCCAGCATCACAATCTGTTTCAAATCTTCTTTGGATACCATTCCTGTTCAACTCCTTTCGTCATTTGCTGTAAGCTCGAAGCTGCAATCTGTAATCTTGCAGGCTGAGTATCCGTGACCGAACAAGTTCCCCATTCCCTGCTTCTGACGGATTGACAAATCCGGCGGTTCGAATTTGTCAATCGTTCGACGACTCGACTGAGCGTTCGACTGAGCTCACGCCGAAGTCTCGCCGAAGTCTGAGCGTTCGACTGAGCTCACGCCGAAGCCGAACCGAGCGCGGCGGGATGTTGTTTGGTCACAAATCATTGGAGCTTACAACTTACAGCCGCTCGGCAATCTTCAGAATCGTATTCACATAATACGAGCTGTGATTATACGAGTAAACCACCTCATAAGCCTTTTTCCGCTCTATTCCGGGATGCCAGCCGTAATGCTTCAGATAATTGGCGATGCTTATGATGGCATCCACGTGGCTGAAGAGGTCAATCCGGCCGTCGTTGTTCCCGTCTCTTGCAAGGGTGAGGATGTTGCTCGGCATGAACTGGCAGAACCCCATCGCACCGGCATAAGAGCCTTTGATTTTCAACGGATCCAGATTTTCCTTGGCGGTGTATGTCAGAAACGATCTGAGCTCATTGTAGGCCCAGTCTGATTTCTCTTCCGCCTTATCTTCAAATGCCTTCCTTGTCAGCCGGGTTGAGGATGAAATCTTTCCCCACAGCATCTCCCTCACCTTTGGATCGGCCAGCGCGGCCATGGTGGAGAGGATGTTGAATACACCCGTCTTTCCGGTATATCTCCCGAGACGGGTCTCCACCGAGAGGATGGCGGTGATGATTTTTGGATCAACTCCATATGCCTTTTCCGCCTTCTCAAGGTCGGCCTTGTGGGTGTTCATGTATATCCGTGCCTTCTCAACAGACCCTCTGTCCAGAAACTGCCCATAATTCAACTTGCCCTCATTATGGACAAAATAGAGGGCGACCGCTTGGGTCTCAAAGGTTGCCCGGGGCTGACGGTAAAGGCCTCTGATCCTGGCCTCATCAAAGCCCTCGCGGACAAGCCGCTGTTGCAGGGAACCGAAATAACCACCGTTATCCGCATAAGCCGTGGTCCGGCTATGGGAGCACGCGTGAAAAAACAATAGACAGATAATGACAAAAATGTGTCCTGTGCAGATTCTTTTGGCATCAAACATCAGCTATGCCTTCCTTTCTTAACTTGTCATGCCTTGAACTTAAACGTGAACGTGAACTTAAACGTGAAATTGAACTTGGACGCGTCCGCAAACGTGAAATCAAGCTCAATTGAGTGAGTTCAAGTTTACATTCAAGAATTGGGCATCCTTCATCCATCAGTTCACAGTTTTTTGAGACGAAAAAGTTTGCAGT
>JAOZRQ010000426.1 GCA_029940115.1 Desulfobacterales bacterium | reverse complement strand
CCAGCATCCAGCATCCAGCATCCAGCATCCAGCATCCAGCATCCAGCATCGAACAGAAACTCGGAACCCCCAACTCGCAACGGATATTCCACCTGCACCACGCCCTGTCCAGCGGCATGTCCATCGAAAGAATTTACGAGCTGACTGGCATTGATCCGTGGTTTCTCCATCAGCTCAGACAGATTGTGGAACTGGAAACGGAGATCAGTGACGCGGCCCCCTTTCCTGATGAACCGCTTCTCAGGAAGGCGAAGTCTTGGGGATTTTCAGACATCCAACTGGCTCATCTGACTGGTTCGGACGAGAAGGAGGTGGAAACGCGGCGCAAGGAGATGGGCATCCGCCCCGTGTATAAGCTGGTGGACACATGCGCCGCGGAATTCAAGGCCGCGACCCCCTATTATTACTCCACCTACGAGACCGAGACCGAGGCGAGAGTCTCTGATCGGAAAAAGGTGATGATCCTCGGCGGGGGACCCAACCGGATCGGCCAAGGGATCGAGTTTGACTACTGTTGCGTCCACGCCTCCTTCGCACTTCGGGAGGAGGGGGTGGAGAGCATCATGGTCAACAGCAATCCAGAGACCGTCAGCACCGATTATGACACATCGGACAAGCTCTATTTCGAGCCGCTGACGAGAGAGGATGTGCTCCACATCGTGGAGACCGAGAGGCCTTTTGGCGTCATTGTCCAGTTCGGGGGGCAGACGCCCCTGAACCTCTCGGTTCCACTACATCAGGCGGGGGTGCCCATCCTCGGCACCCAGCCTGAGAGCATTGACCGCGCGGAGGATCGGAAGCTTTTCCAAGCCATGCTCAGGAAACTGGGACTGGTCCAGCCAGCAAACGACACGGCAACCACCGTGGGAGAGGCGATGGGAGTCGCGAATCGGATCGGTTATCCGGTGATTGTGCGGCCCTCCTACGTCTTGGGTGGGCGGGCCATGAAAATCGTCTATACCCCCCAGGAACTGGACGACTTCACCCGATTGGCGATCCTCGCGTCTCCAGAGCACCCGATCCTGATTGACAAGTTCTTGGAGGAGGCGGTGGAGGTGGATGTGGATGCCATCCGCGATGGGGAGACGACCCTCATCGGCGGGATCATGGAGCATATCGAGGCGGCCGGGGTGCATTCGGGAGACTCGGCCTGCGTGTTGCCGCCCCACAGCATCGCCCCTTCAGTTCTGAATGAGATCATCGCGGCCACCAAGGCGATGGCCGAGGAACTGAACGTGGTGGGGCTGATGAATGTGCAGTACGCCATAAAAGACGGGGATGTCTTTGTCCTTGAGGTGAACCCGAGGGCTTCCAGAACCATCCCCTTTGTCAGCAAGGCCACCGGGGTTCCCTTGGCCAAACTCGCCACAAAGGTGATGCTCGGACGAAGCCTGAAGGATGTGGGGCTTACCCGGGAAATCATCCCGGAGCATGTTTCCGTCAAAGAGGTGGTCCTCCCGTTTGACCGGTTCCCCGGCGTGGACACCCTGCTTGGCCCGGAGATGAAGTCCACCGGCGAGGTCATGGGGATTGATTCGGCCTTCGGCCCGGCTTATGCCAAGGCCCAGCTCGGAACCGCCCAGCGCCTCCCCTTCCTAGGCGGCACGGTCTGCATCAGTGTGCAGGATTCGGACAAGACCGCTGTGTTGCCGGTGGCCGCCCGGTTTCACGAACTCGGGTTTGCCATCATGGCCACCCGGGGGACGTCCCTCTTCCTGCAAGCCCAGGGGATCCCGAACCGAATGGTGAACAAGGTCTCCCTCGGCCGGCCTCATGTGGTGGACGCCATCAAGATAGGGGATATCCAGCTGGTGATCAACACCGGGCCGGGGGTCCGGATCCATGATGACGGATACCTGATCCGGCGTGCGGCCATACAATACCGCATCCCTTATGCCACCACCATCTCAGGGGCCATGGCCACATGCCGGGGGATCGCGGCGATGATGGAGAAAACGCTTTCAGTGAAAACGATTCAGGAGTATAAGACCTGCGAGGTTTCCAAAACCTGCACGTGCACGTGAACGTGCACGTGAACGTGAACCTGCACGTGAACGTGAACGTGCACGTACGGTTTCGGGCAAGGCAAGGGCACGGGCAGATGTTTTCAAACACCTTCCAAGTCTCCAACAGGGGCGTTGGCCTTAAGTTCACACTAATGAAGAATGGACAAATGACACACCAAAATCATGAAAAACCCCGCGAGTCATGCGGCCTGTTCGGCATTCACGGGCACCCTGAGGCGTCAAAACTGAGCTACTTCGGTCTGTACGCGCTTCAGCACAGGGGCCAGGAGAGCGCGGGCATTGCGGTGGCCCGGGAGAAGAGCATTGTCACCCATACCGGCATGGGCTTGGTCCCGGATGTCTTTGACATGCCCCTGCTCGAAGAGTTGAAAGGGGGGAGCGCGATCGGGCATGTCCGGTATTCCACCACCGGCAGCTCGATCCTTTCCAATGCCCAGCCCTTTGTGGTCCATCACCGAAAGAAGTCGTACGCCGTGGCCCACAATGGCAACATCGTCAACGCGTATGAATTGAAAAACGACTTGGAGGAGGCCGGCTCCATCTTTCAGACGACCATGGACAGTGAAATCTTTCTGCATCTTTTTGTGAAGAGCCTGAAGCTCGGGTTTGAGGATGCCCTGATCGAATCGGTGTCGAGACTGAAAGGCGCGTTCTCCATCATCATGCTGACCAACAAGGGGGAGGTGATCGGCATCAAGGATCCGAACGGCTTCAGGCCGCTCTGCCTCGGCAGGTTGGACGGGAATTATGTGCTCGCGTCCGAGACCTGCGCGCTCGATCTGGTTCAGGCCGAGTTTGTCCGGGAGCTGGATCCTGGAGAGGTCATCATCATCGGCGCAAACGGCATCAAAAGCCTGAAGTCGCCTGTTAAGCCGAAACGCGCCTTCTGCATTTTTGAATTCATCTATTTTGCCAGGCCGGACAGCACCATCTTCGGGCAGAACGTCTATTTGACCCGAAAGGCCCATGGCAGGCGGCTTGCCCAAGAATCCCCGGTCGATGCGGATCTGGTCATGCCCTTTCCCGATTCCGGGACTTATGCCGCGCTCGGTTTCTCAGAGGAATCCGGGATTCCCTTCGAGATCGGCATGATCCGGAATCACTATGTGGGAAGAACTTTCATCCAGCCCACCCAGAGCATGCGGGATTTCGGGGTCAAGGTCAAGCTGAATCCGGTCAAGGAGCTGCTGAGGGGCAAGGATATCATCATCATCGAAGATTCCATCATCAGAGGAACCACCGTCAAGACAAGAGTGAAGACGCTCAGGGAGCTCGGTGTGAAACGGGTGCATATGCGTGTCAGCGGGCCCCCGCATCGCTTTCCCTGTCATTACGGCATAGACTTTTCAACCAAAGGGGAACTGATTGCCGCGAGCCAGACCGTGGAGGAACTGAGTGACTTTCTCGGCTTGGACACCCTTCATTACCTCACCCTTGAAGGCCTGCTGACATCAACCGGCATCGTCGATCCGGAGAATCATTTCTGCAAGGCATGTTTTGACGGGGTTTATCCGGTGGAATTCGACGACACCCTCTCCAAAGACTGCCTCGAGAGAAGATGAATGGGAAGGATGAGGGGATGATGGAGATAAGGATGAGGGATGAAGTGTTCATTTCATCCTTCACATTTCATCCTTCCCATATTGGGAGAGAAAAATGATCGAATCTGAATATCTGAAAGACAATATTCAGAACATCCAAAGACTGATGACGATTTTGCCTCTGAGAACATTTGAGACACGGCATCTCAAGCAGTTGCTGAGTCTGAGCAAGATAAGGGAATATGAGCATGGGGAGCGGATCATCAAGGAGGGAGACAACGACCCGTGGATATACTTCCTTTTGTCCGGCAAAATAGACGTCAGAAAAGATGGGGTGGAGATCGGTATCAGTGACAAAGTGGGCGAAATATTCGGTGAGATGAGGATCCTGGATGGTTTGGCTCGGTCCGCGTCGGTATATGCGGAAGGGAGAACCGTTTGCTTGGCAGTGAACACCTCTGTTGCCACACACAAACTGACCTCTGATGAAAGAGCCGATGTCCTGCTGTTGTTGTACAGAACCTTCACAGAATACATTGCCACCCGGTTGCGATTGGTGAATGACGAACTGGTTCAGGCCAAAAAGAGAGTTGAGGAAGCTCTAAGCTCTAAGCTCCAAGCTCTAAACTCTGAGCTTGAGGAAGCTGTGATCTCTGAGTAGCTTGGGAGGCATTGAACGTGAATGTGCATGTGCACATTCACGTTCACGTGCATGTTTACGTTCACGTGCACGTTCTACGTGCATGAACACTCGGATAAGTTTAGGTTCACGTTTTTTGCAGCTTATGGAGGATAAATCCATGACAACCACCGAAGATGATGCCCCAAAGAAAATAAAAGTTGACTATTATGTTGACTTGGTCCTCAGACGTCGCTGGTTGCTGATCATCTCGTTCTGCCTTGCGATGATATCAGGCATGTATCTCTCCATCACCCTGCCCAAAATTTACAGCGCGGACACCCTGATCCTGATAGAGCCGAAGGGGATACCTGACAAATATGTGGAATCCCTCACAGAGACGCCCGTCCAAGATAGGGTGAGCACCATCACGGAGCAGATAAGGAGCCGTACCTATCTCGAAAAGATCATCAACGACACGGAGCTCTATTCTGAACATAAGAAGATGATTCTTGAGGAGAAGATCGCTCTGATGCGCAAAAAAATGAAGATCCAGGTGACACGGGGGCGGAAAGGCGCGGATGCCTTCAAAATCTCATTTGAGGGAAAGGCGCCCGAAAAGATCACCGCCGCGGTGAATGCCCTGGCCGGTTTCTTCATTGATGAAAGCATCGCTGTCATGCGAGCCGAGATTGACGGGGCGATCGGTTTTCTTCAAGATGAGCTCAGGCAGAAAGAGGAGAAACTTCTGAAAGTTGAAAATAACCTCAAAGAATATCGCACAGAGCATATGGGCGGTCTTCCGGACCAGCTCCGGTCCAATTTGAGCATGCTTGAAGGGGTTCGCAAACAGCTGACTGAAAAACAGGAGAGTCTGAGGGATGAAAAGATCCGGATGATCCAGTTGGATGCACAAATGACAGATGTCCGCCGTGAAATGGAAAATTATGTCCCTCCACCGGATTTCGTCTCCCCTGAGGATATGCCGTCCATCAAATCGGATCCGAAGCGGGAGCCGGAGAATGTGATACAACTGAGGCGGCTGAGAGAGCAGTATGCGGCGCTTTCGGCCAAATACACCTCGCGCCATCCGGATGTCATCAAATTGAATGAGATGGTCGCGAACCTTGAAAAGAAACTTTTGGAGGAGGCGAAGAACGCGCCTCCGGAAGAACCGAAACCCGACCCCAATCTCCGGAAGAAAAGCAGAGCCGAACTGATTGCCGCCAACTACAGGGCGGCCAAGGAGAATCAGCTGAAAGAGATAAGGGTGCAGTATGACGAGTCCCGGCTGGCCATAAAGAGACATGAGGAGGATATGGCAAAACTGCTCGCTCAGATGACGATTTATGAGAGACGAGTGGAGGACACCCCGAAAAGGGAGCAGGAGATGATGTCATTGACCAGAGACTACAAGAACATTCAATCCTCATACAATGATCTGCTGGAGCGAAAACTGGATGCGGACATGGCAGTCAGCATGGAGAGAAAATCAAAGGGCCAACGGTTTCGTGTGCTTGACCCGGCCAAGGTGCCTGTAAAACCCTTCTCACCCAATCTGATGATCTTGCTTGCCATTTCAATCGGCGCGGGCATAGGGGTCGGCGGCGGGCTGATATTTCTGCTGGATCTGCTGGACACCTCCCTGAGAAGACCCGAAGACATCGAGTCTCTGGTGGAGATTCCTGTCTTGGCTACGGTCCCGGGCATCCATTATCGTCCGATTGACAAAATAAAGAAACAGCTTGAGCATGTGTTGACAGCCATTTTCATCGGAATAGACCTTTCGCTTTTCGTTCTGTTCGCGTTGCTGGTGTTGAAAGGGATGGACTTCTTAAAGAAATTGGTTCCAAGCCCTTTGGCACGAATTTTGTTCTTCACCTGATCTGAAGGATGAAGTCTGAAGTCTGAAGTCTGAGGGATGAGGTCTGAGGGATGAGGTCTGAGGGATGAGGTCTGAGGG
>JAOZRQ010000425.1:3698-6153 GCA_029940115.1 Desulfobacterales bacterium | reverse complement strand
TGCTGTGGGGTTCAGGTTTGATTGTTGCCCACGCGCCATCTTTCACCATTTTTTTTGCCTTGGTGCAAAAACTTATGTCCCAGTTTTTGGCGGGAAACTTTTGTCCGTTGTGAACTACAGGGATGGTTTATAAGAAGGGGGCCTCAAATTTCAAAATTGATCCCCGGCTTCAGCGCAAGCTTTCAGGATGCCGGTTCAAGCAAGAGAGAGCTCAACAAAAGGAGTGCAAGAAGGGCGGTCCCATTGCCCTTCAACCTCCACAATTTGAGACTCATTGCCTTTCAACCTCAATGACTGAGCAGCCCTTCTTGCGTCTCATTCCCTTCAGCATCAAGAAAAACCTGGAATGTCAAAAAAAATGTCGCCTTCTCGAAGGAAGGTTGTTGACATTCGTCATCCCTCATGGTGCAGGCATCCTCGTTGGCAGAGTCGGGCGGCATTTTTTCAATCAGCCACGAGTTGCAATGGGAGTATCCGCCTTCGGGGGGCATTGACATGCGAATCATGCCAGCGCCCGCATTGGCGGGCCAAGAGCTGCGATGGGAGAATACTTTGTGGCCCACCGATATCGTAACCGGATAACAGTTGGCTTTTAAGTGCCTGTCCGAATTCTTGTTTTGAATAGTTCATAATATTCTTAGCTCCCTGCCAGTTGGCGGATAATGTTGAACAATGACGGATTGTCCGTCAATCATTTTGGGATGAACACGAGTAACATCACCCGCATGGTTGTAACTTTCCATCCATGATCGGACCTGACCTGTTTTGGGATTATGTTCGGTCACATAAGAAGCACCCCGAATCAGGATCCAGTGATGCAAAATAATTGGCGACCAGCGTGGAAACGGAGACACCGGATTTTTCCGAGAATATCTCTGCCTGTCGGACAAGATGCCGGTCAATCCGAAGGGTCAGTTCTGTCCGCATTTCCGACTTTCCGAGGAAATCGTCAATTTGTGACATCCATTCCGAGACATACTTTTCCGGGAAACGGACGCTCTCCACAGCCTCTCTCCCCCCCTGATCGAATGCGTTCGCCATCAGCATTTCCCACTGGGCCTCCATGTCTCCGAGAATGTCACACAAAAATTCGGATTCCCCGGTTTCGGATTCTGCTTCTTCCATAAACCACAAATATCCGGCACCGGCCCACTGAGCAATATCTTCTGATTCGGCATGTGTTCCTGAATATTGCCTCAGTCGTCTCCTGAGTTTCTCAATTGAATACTGCTCTTCCGGAAAACGGTCTTGATTATTATCATATCTGTATTCGGTTTCCGAGAACGGATTTTTGTCAAGTTTGTCAACGGTCTGTAGTGTTTCCATGATTCAGAATGTCTCCCCTGTGAATTTGCCAGTTATCGGATCCATGACATAATGGGGTTTGTTGCCGTATTTGGGATGGATGACTGTCGGACATCCCTGAATGTCCAAGGTTTCCATCCATGTCCGTGTTTTTCCCGTGACCAGATGCAGTTCTGTCACCACCCTGTTTCCGACGGATCTGCCGAGACTTTTTGCCAGTCTGAGTTTTCCGTAATAGCGGATTCTGACATCATCCAATATCCTGAAAGATTCATATTTTTTCAAACGTCTGGCATGTCCGGGAATTTGGGAAATACCCATCATTTATGATATTATGGTACCATTTAAAAGTTTTCCAATAAAAAACTTCAGCTTCTTTTGTTTAATCTGAAGATTATTCAATATCCAATTTTCAAAACCAACGCTAATTATGATCCATCTACACGGATTAGCGATAAGCAGGGATTACTCTGTAACTCTCATCTACTGCCTGACCAAATAAGTTTTGACAAGTGCGCTATATAAGGGAACTTGTCAAAACTTATTTGGTCAGGCACTACACGGATTATGGATAAGAAAGGATTACATCTAGGCGATTACATCCAACCGCAAGATAACCGGGAAGCCCGAGCGCGCCCTTTTGCGCCTCAACCATCTTCTCCGTTGCTTTGGACAGGTCCCTTGCATAAGTGTAAACTTGGGGATTCCCATTTCAGAACTCTTGCTCCTGCTCTCAACCGGATGGACACGGGCAAAAGAGTGAGAGCAAGGGTAAGAGTAAGAACACAAGTCCTCGGTTTACACTTATGCTGTCCCTTTTTTCCATATGTGAAGTTTCCACCAACCTCCACATTTCATGTCAGCTTACCATATTCCCCAAGAAATGCAAGACTCAATTTGCAAGAATCTTTTTGAGGTTGACAGCCGGCTTTGTTCATCTTATAATCACACTTTCAGATGAGTTGAAAAGTTTGTAGTTCCGCCTTTAGGCGGTGATGGGCTTCGAGTTGGTGAGACTTCGCTCATGGAAGCATCTGAGGATGGCGGCAACCACAGGGATTGGTAAGGATGCGCCTCAGTGCGTTCCTGAACATCAGGGATGGCTCCGGAGTGCCAAAACGAGCCGCTAGGCGAACTTTTGGCGGCTTCG
>JAOZRQ010000425.1:232-3598 GCA_029940115.1 Desulfobacterales bacterium | reverse complement strand
GCTCTGCCAAAATTTCATTTTGGCACTCCGGACAGGCTTTCACCCTTCATCCTTCTCTCGCCTTCGGCTCTGCCAAAATTTCATTTTGGCACTCCGGACAGGCTTTCACCCTTCATCCTTCATCCCCTCATCCTTACATCCCTCACCTAAGAGGATCATCGTTCAAAACTCAAAATTTTGACTTGGGTTTCCTTGACGTCATCCATATTTTGTGATATTTAATGTCAAAATGTCAACAGATATGAAAAGGCTCTGGATTCCGGATCAACATCAGAAAATTTTCTGATCTTGGCCGACGTGACAGGTCGTCTGTAAGCCATATGGCTTACAGCTTTGATTGATCATCGGGAATCCTCATGAAAAAGCCGAAAAGTAGTTTACATTTTTGTTTATGTGCCCGCCCGTGCCAAGCACGCTGGCAGGGGCGCAGGTATGGGCTTTTCTGCAAGGATGCCTCAGTATTTGTGCCCTGCCCTTGCCCGGGCAAGGAAATTATTTCCTTACCGCTCAATCATCAAGTTTTTTTGGTTCTGGGTCCTTGGTTTCCGCTTCCGGGTCGTCGGCCACCATGGAACTCAGAGCCCAGAATCCAGGACCCAGAGCCCAGAGCCCAGAAAAAACTTGATCATCAAGTACCATCATCACCGGAGGATATTATGTGTCGAAAGTCAGTTCTGCTTCTCCTTTTTGCAACCGCGCTGATGCTGTGCGGATGCGCCACGCTGAAGAAGTTTGTCAAGAAGCCGACCGCCGAGTTCGTGGGGATGTCCATGAAGCGCGTGTCATTGTTCGAGGCGACACCGGTCTTCAAGTTCAAAGTGACCAACCCGAATCCCGTGGGCGTGACGGTATCAAACATTTCATATGATCTTAAGATCAATGACTTGGATTTCGCCAAAAGCGTTCTGAATGAAAAGATCACCTTGGAATCCGACGGTTCCGGGATCGTGGAAGTGCCTGTCACCGTGAATTACTTTGATGTGTTCGAGACCGTCGCCGATTTTGTCCAGTCAGACAAGGTGCGGTATGACCTGTCCGGATCGGTTGGGGTGGGCCCCTTTGCGATTCCTTACCAGAAAAAGGGGGAATTTGATGTCCCAAAACTCCCGAAAGTGTCGCTGAAAAATGTTGAAGTCAAAGATATCTCCCTCTTCGGAGCCACCATGAACTTTGCGCTTGAGATGAAAAATGCAAACCCCTTCACGGTTCAACTGAATGAGCTGGCTTACACATTGAAGCTCGGGGGAAAGGAGTTTGCCAAGGGCATGACCCAGGCACTCCCTCCCATTGATGGAAAGGGGGGTTCCACGCTGGAGATTCCCATGAATGTCAATTTCATCAAACTGGGACGATCGGTTTACAACATGCTGACAGGTCTCTCCTCTGAGTATGATCTGTCCGGGTCAATGAAGTTCACCATTCCGAATGTGGGTGAGAAAAGCTTTCCATTTCAACAAAGCGGTGTTGTTCCTTTTCACAAATAGGGGTGAAGGATGAGGGGTGAAGGATGAGGGATGAGGCGGATTCCAAACAGAATTTGCTTTCGCCTCTCACCCCTTGCCACTCGCCTCTGGCCCTCGCCTCCAATTGGATAAAACCAGGTCGTCGCCATGCATGAATTAATACCCATTTTTCTGCTCTCCTGTCTCGTTGCTGTCTTAGTGGTTCTTTTTCTCATCCTCATCGTTCTTGCCAAGGCATTCAGAAAGGGGGTCAGACTTCTGGAGGACCTGAAGGCAACGGGCCTCTCTCTGTCAGACCAATTTCATTCCCTAAAAGCAAAAGAGGAGCCGCTTGTCGAGAGAGCGGAAACGCCATCAGCATCCCGTTTGGATCTCTCCTTCTCCTTTCCCGCTGATCAATCCCATCTGTCGAAGATGGGCGAGATGGCCGCATATGTGTTGGCTCAGATGGGAACGAATGAGAAGGATGTTGATGCCATCCAGAACGCCTTGGATGAGGCATGCATCCATACATTCCATTCAAAGCTGACACAGACGCCGGCCCGTATCTTTCAGATCGCGGTTCAGTGCGGGGCTGACACAGTGGAGATACGCATGAATGAGACCGGCACATCCCATATGCCCGCGGATGTGGGGACCGCCGGATTGAAGGCCTCTTCGAAAGAGACCTCCCGAAGATTCGGGATCAGCACCGCGCACCAGCTGATGGACCAAGTGGAATACGCTGCGGATGAGAATGGCCTCAACGCCGTGCGGATGACACGGAACATATCGCAACAGGCAGAACCCTCAAAGGATGATAAGCGGGAACTGATCATTTTCAAACCGAATTCGTCCCCCAAACCTGTTTCAGAAAGCAGGCGCACTCAACAGCGCGCGAAGATTGAAACCGAAGATGAGTCAGAGGAACTGGCATTCAATCTGAAATTGGACCCTTATGAGGAAAAACTGGAGCCAGCCGGCCTTGATCCCGATGATTTGGACATGCCTGATTTGGACATCTCTCTGAGTGATATGGACGAACCGCCTATGGAAATGGATATCCAAGGCATCATCCAAGGCATCAGCGCGCTTGGATCAGAAGATGAGGACGATGAGGATATTCTTGACATACCCGAACTGGATGAGTTTCTGAACAGCCTCGATGAAGCGCCGCCTGAGAGAAATCCGGAGAAAAGGCCGGAGCCTGAAAAGAAGGGTCAGACCAAGCCTGACGCGGCATCAAAAGATGTCTCCCTCTTTGATTTGGGTGAACTGCTTGGCGATGAGGAGGAATGGTTTGCTGAAAAGGAGCCGGGTGAAGCAACCGGAAAGCCGCAATATGATGAACTGGCATCCGAGGAGATGACGCGCTTTGAAGCGAACGACCTGCCTGACAAGGGAAGCGAGATGCTGGATGAAAAGAGGCTGGCGGAAAAAATCGAGGAACTGATGAGTGACACCGAATTGGATCTGGAACCTGCTGAAAAAACGGAGCCTGATCAGGATATCCCGATCACCGAGGTGAATTTGTTTGAATCGAATGAGTTGTCTGCCATGGAGAAGGAACTCTCTTCCTCATATGAATATGACAATGAAAAATATGCGGAATCGAATGAGTTGCCTGCCATGGAGAAGGAACTCTCCGCTGGGAAAAAACCAGCCGAAATGCCCGAAGACATGATGCTTGATCTGGATCTCGATTTTGATGAGGCGGAGGAGACATCCGCCAGTTCGAAGCCCGAACTCATGGCACCGGAGGCAATGTCTCTGCCAGATAACCTGCTTGACATGGGAGATGATGCGTCTGATCTGGAAAAAGAGATCATCCTGGAGAGGGCCCCCGGGAATGCCGAGGAACTGACATTTGACATCGACCTGGAAGATGAGCAGGAGGATGCCGAAGTCATCGAAAAAGAGACCA
>JAOZRQ010000425.1:0-132 GCA_029940115.1 Desulfobacterales bacterium | reverse complement strand
TCCCGGAGAGGGACCCCTCCGGGAATGCCGAGGCACTGACGTTTGACATGGACCTTGACTTGGAAGATGAGCAGGAAGATGCCGAAGTCATCGAAAAAGAGACCATCCCGGAGAGGGACCCCTCCGGGAATG
>JAOZRQ010000885.1 GCA_029940115.1 Desulfobacterales bacterium | reverse complement strand
CCAATGCCGCATAAAAACTCCATTTTTTGTCTTTGGGCATGGCATTGAAATACATCTTGACCTCAGTTCTGATGTATCCGTCATTGACGCTGCCACTTTCATTGGAGTGGGTGTTGAGGAAGGAATTTGCCAAGTAGTAGGGCTTGAAAGACTGAACTTGGGCATTCAGCGCGGTGGTGGAGGCGAGGGCATCCTTAATGTTCGCGGCGGTGGCATTCGGATTTCCGGTGAGCGTTGCCGCCGCACCGGCAGCAATGGTCTCCCCGCCTGCAATCACCGGTTGCGCCTTGTCTTTGATCAGGCCGCTTGCGGCCGCGTCGCCCGCGTCGCCCGCGGCTTTCACCACAACGGCTTGGGCGGCCGCCTCAGCGGCACCGGTATCGCCGACAGCCATTGCCGCCTGATAATCCGGATCGGCAAAGACGGCTCTGAGGGCCGCGCCTTCCGCAGCGCCTTGAGCGTCCGCGGCAGCCAACGATGCGTTCATCACATAAGGTGTGGCCACAGCCGTGGCCCGCGCCTGTGCGGCAGCCATGTCGCCCGCGGCCACAGCCGCTTGGTAATCCGGGTCCGCGGCGATGGCTCCAAGGGCCCCAGCAGCCACCGTCACATCTTGGGAGGCGATGGCGGCTTGGTACGCTTGAGAGGCAGCCGTTCCGGTCCCAATGCCTGTCATGTAAACAGTGGCCGTGTTGCTGCTGGCAAGAAGTGCCGCGGCATTGGCCGCCCGCTGTATCTGGGCGGCACCGTCAGCCGCAGGCTGCACCGCGGCCCCGAGAACAGAATTTGCCGAAAAAAGGGAATTCGCATAGTCATCAAACGCAGACCGGATTCCCCTATCCGCGGCAAAGGCATTGTTGAGCGCCATGGAACTTGAATAAACGTCGTTCCCCGCGGACGCGGCGGTCATTGCCCCTCTGGCAAAGTTCTTGATCGGCTCGGTCTGAACATAACCCGGAACATTGTCGCTCATCCCGAAATCCCAGTTGGATTCCGAGGTGGGGATCAGCCTGACGGTGGCGCCGAAGCTCATCAGGATATCCTTGTAAGTGTCAATGCCGATGCCTCCCGGTCCCAGAATTTTTTCCGGATTGAGATCCGAGGGGCCTGCCAGCACTTCCTTGCTGATATCTTCCACTTCCGTTGCATCAACCGGAACCGAGATGAATGCAATCGCTGTCACAAAAGCTGTCCAAATAAAAATCTTTTTCATTTTTATCCTTTTCTCTCCCTTTAAAGCTGAATTGAGCGATTCGTTGGCACAGGAAACCCGAATGGGCCGACTCCCTGCCAGAAAAAGCCGGGTTTCTTCCCTCAATGAGAATCACTCAATTTGGGTAATGTCAATGTCCCCGTTGCAACAAGATGAGCACAGGAACGAAAGACAACGCATTTTTTGAACTCACTCCCTGAATCACCCCCTTTATGCCTGTCATCACGCGGTTCGGATTTCCAAATCCGAACAAGAGCCGCCGGATTTTCAATCCAGCGGGAGCGGGAAGAGGCCACTTGGATTTGGCAGTCGCATTCCAAATCCAGCAGATAACACGCTTCTGATTGGGAGTCAAGAAGAATCGCATCCCAAAGTTCGGTTCGGATTTCTAAATCCGAACCATCTTGCCACCAATTCGGCGAGAATAAGTACCCGGCCAAAAGTTTTCCGGGATTTTTCTTGGGAGGACAACTCCCACA
>JAOZRQ010000424.1 GCA_029940115.1 Desulfobacterales bacterium | reverse complement strand
CCAGAAGCACGGTCGGATGCGGTTTCCATTCCCATTCCGTGTTCTCCGCTATCCACAGCCCCCCGAACAGATCCTTTTTTCCCTGAAACATACATCGCAGTGTCGATACGGTCAGGGATTTGCCGAACCTGCGGGGACGGGACATGAAATAGAATTTCCCCTCATCAGCCATCTGAAACAGATGCCGAGTTTTGTCAACATACACGCATTCATTCGCACGAATGCTCTCAAATGATGAGTCTCCGACGGGTAATCTCCGAAGTTTTGTCATCTTATCCTCCCTTTTTGTCCGGGGCCAAAGTTCACTTTGGGAGTGACCCCTTTTTGTCCGGAGGCCAAAGTTCACTTTGGAAGTGACCCCTTTTTGTCCGGAGGCCAAAGTTCACTTTGGAAGTGACCCCTTTTTGTCCGGAGGCCAAAGTTCACTTTGGAAGTGACCCCTTTTTATCTGGAGGCCAAAGTTCACTTTGGAAGTGCCTTTTTATCCGGAGGCCAAAGTTCACTTTGGAAGTGCCATAAACTTTGGCGGCAAACGAGGTATGCCCCCTTTTAACATAGATTACACATAAAAATGGATTTTCTTACTTAAATCACCAAGTTTTTTTGTCATTCCTGCGAAAGCAGGGATCCATCCTTGCTGAAAAGCGAGCGGTGGCAATCCTCATTACACAGAGGATGGATATTGTCAGTCGAACCATCCAGGCATCACCCCTCTCCTCGACAATCTCTCTCTGCTGTCTGAATCCTGAGGCTTATAAGTACCCGGCCAAAAATTTTTCGGGATTTCCTGTCAACCTGTCATTCCGGGCAGGCTGAAAAAAAGGGATTTTTTTTCAGCCTGATTCAAAATCCACCGTGCCTGAAAATTTATGGCCAAGTACTTATATCTCAAGTTTCGCACCCCTGTGTGAGCCCATTTTTCAAGGGTTTCAGGAGATGGTCGACCTCGAAAACCCACTTTTTGGGCAATGTGAGATCAGGCACTTGCACCCCATCATGACCAAAGATTGAGTCAGACGGACCAAGAATTGACTTGACCATCTGTATTCACTCAAAAATTTGGGTGCGAAACTTGAGTTATATTATAGAGCCTTCAACAAAAAGATTGTCCGGAGTGCCAAACTTGCAGTTTGGCGGAGGCCCCGGTTGGCACTCCGGAGCGACAAACATTTTGTTGAAAGCTCCATCTATGAGGTTGAAGCGTGCTGACATGAAGATTCATCTGACATGCTTGGCTGCCAGTTCCTTGTAACGCGCTATTTGTTCAAACGCCAATTCCTTGGCATCCGACGGCTTGAATGATTTGCAGTCGAATCCCAACGTTTCCTTCATGATCTCGTAAGTGTAATCTGCAAATACGACCGTTCCGTCTTCTTTGATCTCCTCGATGGAATCAAGCCGACCCGACTCCTCATTCATCCTGATCGCCTCCTCCAGTGAAATCTCAGGCGGAAGGACAACTTCGGCTCCCTTGGCACTCAATCGTACCGGGTAGCCACCTGGCAGACCGTTCGGACCGGGTGAGTGTGTCCGCAGTCCCTGGTCGAAAACCATTGCCTTCAGGTTTTTCAGTGCGGACGAAGCAGACACGGTGGTGAAGGCAATTCCCGGAGGATAGAGCCTGACCGCCTCATACATCACCTTGTCCGTATCGAATTGCTTGGTGACGTCCTGGCCGTCAATCATGATTTTCAGGAAATAAGGAGCCCCCGATCTGTAACCGGCTTCACGCGGATATACCCAGTGCTGATGGTGACAAACCTGGCAGGTTTCGACACTGCATCTTGGCACGCCTGTCTTTTGGGCAACATAGGTCAAGACAGCAGGTGCGATCAAATCCACATTGCCGATGCCGATGGTCGGCGCCAGACCGATTTTTCCCATCACCGGGTTTGTCAGACAAGAGAGGGAAGTATTGATGTAATAAGGGGATAATCCGGAGTCTCTGATGGCCTGTGCAAGATTCATCCCCAACGTCAACTGACAGGGCAGCCAGGCACCCAAAGCTGCCGAACTGATTTTGGCATACAGCTCTTCCGGAAGTTCGCGGATCAGATGCCATGTATGCAAAACAGTGCAATTGACAATTGCAGCCGGTCGCTCTCTTTCAATCAGCCCGGTTGTCTTTTCAATATCAAAAAGATCAATTTTCATCGGACGAAATTTCGGATGCTTCCCATGATGGGCAGCTCCTATTTCAGCATTGTTGCATGCCCAATGAGCTCTTTCTTCGTCAATGTCGCCGACAATCCATTCGAACTCCCTGTCTTCACGGGCTGCAAACTCCAACAAATGTTTCCCGACATCTCCGACACCTGCTAATAGCACCTTCTCCATATCAATTCTCCTTAATTGGTAGAGCTTTCAACATAATCTTTGTCAGCTCGGAGTGCAAAGCTTGCTTTGTGAGTCACAAAGCAAGCTTTGCATTCCGGACAATCTTTTCGTCAATCCGGCAGGAGCGGGAAATGGGGAGCAGATGCGGGACTCACCTCCGCATCAACACCAGATCCAGAAGCGCCCCACCCCCAGACGGCTTGGGGATCACTGGTTCCCGTGCGTTCTGTGTGAGTCTCCGGACGGTGTCACGGATATGATCCCGCAACGCGCTGACCCGCACCTCCCTTTTTCTGGAAATCTCTCTCTCCAACCCGTCCATCAGGGCTTTGGCAAATATCCCGTTCTTCCGGACCAAATCTCCTTCTGAGAGGATGCCGGCAGGACCGGATGAGAATAGAATCACGCCGTTGCGGACCGCTTCCCCCAAGAATTCGCCCGGAAGCACATCGGCCCGTTCCCGCCATGACTCGTTCGCCGCAATATGGGCCGAATGGCAGGTGTCCGTCAGCAACAGGACGCTGGAACGTATGGTTTTCAGGACATCATCGAAGATTTCCCATGACACCCCTGTGGCAGAGAGAGCTTCCGGGTCCGCGTCGGAGGAGACAAAATAGCAGGTTTCGGGCGATCTCATCATGTGCCCTGAGAGGAACAGAATCGCCACATCCCTCTGCGTTGCGGCCCCGAAAAAGGTTCTCATGACATTGATCACATTCTCCCGGGTCGCGTCGCCGTCGGTCAGGGTTCGGACATTTATCCTTGGCCCTCTCTCTCTTTCCAAGAATTCGGCCAGATCCAGGACATCCTTTGCCGGAGAGTCGAGGGACAATTCAGGAAAGAACGCATGGCTGGAGACACCGATCCCCAAATAGTAAAGGGCCGGAACATTGCTGACGCTCCCGTTTTGAATCACCCGCATCGGGGATGTGGTGCCGGTGGTTCCTGATTCGGACCGAGCCTCCGCCTCAATCCAATTGTCCCCAGGAAGCAAGGGAAGCTGTGCGGAAAATTCTTTCACGCCCGGGTAGGCAGAATTGGCAAACTCCTCTTGGGTGACCACGGGACGATGATTCACCTTGAACGTGACCGATGCCAAGGCATCCCTCATCTCCTCTATCATGATCCGAACCTCGACATGGGAGGCACCGGTCGTATGTCCGTCCAACGGCTGGAGGAAGCGAATCTTGGGGGGCTGGGCCTGGGCCATTGGAATGGGGTGGATGATTTTGAACCCATAGGCAATGGCCTCCCGGGTATTCCCCCGTTCCAAGGCAAGGCGGACGATATCGGGCCGGCGGAACAGCCGTTCATACTGGGTCATCTGATACAGATTCCCTTCCACTCGCACATGAAGATGTCTGGCACCGTTGACAGACGCGTGATAATAGCCCTCTGGCGTCATGCCGACCCATTCGCCATCGCTGAAACTGAACATCCGGAGGATCTCCTGGCTCGCGAAGATGTTCCAGAATCTCATGGTTCCGTCCTCCCCGCCGGACAGGGCAAAATTGCCGTCTGGACTGAAGGCCGTGGAAAGGACGTGGCCTGAATGCCCCCTGAGGGGCCGAAACATTCTCCCAGTCGAGATCTCCCATATTCTGAGGCCATGGTGATGATCCGCGGCCAGCGCGTACCTTCCGTTCGGGCTGAAGGCCACCGAGGTCACCGCCGTGGCATGCCTGAAGGAACGGATCATCTGGCCCGTGTCGGTGTCCCACAGCCTGACGCTCTTGTCATGGCCTCCGGAAAGCACGAATCCGCCGTCCGGGCTGAAAGCCACTGAAGCGACAGCCTCGGCATGTCCCCCATAAGAGCGGATGGGGTGGCCCGTCTCCCTGTCCCACAATCTGAGGGTGTTGTCATAACTCCCGGAAAGAAGAAACTGGCCGTCCGGGCTGAAGGCCACTGAAGTGACGCTGTACTGATGTCCTGTCAGGTAACGGACGGTCCGTCCCGTCTCCCTCTCCCACAGCCGGACCGTTTTGTCGTAACTCCCAGTCAGAATGAATTCCTGGTCCGGGCTGAAGGCCACCGCGTTCACATCATCCGAATGGCCTTGAAAGGAGCGGATGTGACGGCCCGTCTCGGTTTCCCAAAGCTTGGCGGTGTTGTCATGGCTTCCGGAGAGGGCAAATTTCCCGTCAGGACTGAAAGCCGCCGACGTGATCCCTCCTGAATGCCCTCTGAAGGATCGGATTTGCCTCCCTCTGGAGAGGTCCCAGAGTCTGAGAGTCCCGTCATCGCTTCCCATCAGGGCTGTTTCACGGTCCGGCCCGAAGACCGCGACGGTGACCGCGTGGGTGTATCCTTTAAAAGAATGAATCTCATTCCCTGTCTCCACGTTCCAGAGTCTGAGCGTGGTGTCGCCGCTCCCAGACAGGACGAACTTTCCATCTGGGCTGAAGGCGACCGAGTGGACCCTCTCCGAATGCCCTCTGAAGGAACTGATTTCCTGGCCTGTCTGGACCTCCCAGAGTCTCACGGTCTTGTCATAGCTCCCGGAGAGGGCCAAGGTGCCATCGGGGCTGAAGGCCACGGAACAGACCGGCCCAGTGTGCCCCCTAAAGGAACGGGCTCGTCCCCCTGTCGAGATGTCCCACAAGGCGAGGGTGTTGTCGTCGCTTCCGGAGAGGGCGAGCCTGCCGTCCGGGCTGAAGGCCACGGCGACCACGTCATCCGCGTGTCCCTTGAACGAGCGGATTCGCTTTCCCTTGTTCACCTGCCACAAGTTCATGGTTTTGTCATGGCTCCCGGAGAGGGCCAAGGTGCCGTCGGGGCTGAAGGCCACCGAAAAGACCCTATCTTCATGCCCTTCAAAGGTTCGGATCTCCTCCCCTGTGGCCACATCCCACAGCCTGATCGCTTTGTAATTGCTTGCGGAGAGAACCCGTGTCCCGTCTGGGCTGAAAGCCACTGAGGTGATCGGAAACGCGCCGGACTTGAGGGTGCGAATCGGCTCGCCAGTCGCGACGTCCCACAGTCTGAGGGTTTTGTCACTGCTCCCAGAGAGAGCCATTGATCCGTCCGGGCTGAAGGCCACTGAGGTGACCGCCTTTGTGTGCCCGCTGAACGATCGGATTTCCCGTCCGATCTTCACATCCCACAGCCTGAGCGTGGCGTCACCGCTCCCGGAGAGGGCCAGCGCACCATCCGGGCTGAAAGCCACCGTGCTGACCTTGTCCGAGTGTCCGGATGGGACAAAGATATCCGCGTCCTCAAGATGAATCTCCAACCGAGGGGGTTCATGTTTCGGGGCCTCTTGACGCACATTCGCAGAATATGGCCCCTGTTGGATCACAACCGACACCTCAGGCTCTTCGACAACAGCAACTGGCTTTTCAACAACAGAAGCCGGCTTCTCGGCCATGGGGACCGGCTTCTCGGCCATGGGGGGCGGCTTCTCGGCCATGGGGGCCGGCTTCTCGGCCACAGAAGCTGGTTTGTCTTCCCGAACAATCCGATCAAGTTCCTGACGACATCCTCCGATTGGAACCAGAAGAATCAGAAATAAGACGTGAAGCGTGAAGCGTGAAGCGTGAAACGTGAAGCGTGAAGTGTGAAACGTGAAGCGTGAAGTGGCCGTCAGGGTCTTTTTCCCTTGGCAATAGATGTTCATTTCAGATTTCCTTTGGAAGCTGAAAAGCTGTAAGTTGACTTGCAAAGCGAGCTTTGCACTCCGGATTGATCTGGGTTGACTCGCAAAGCGAGCTTTGCACTCCGGGTTGATCTGGGTTGACTTGCAAAGCGGGCTTTGCACTCCGGGTTGATCTGGGTTGACTTGCAAAGCGAGCTTTGCACTCCGGATTGATCTGGGTTGA
>JAOZRQ010000884.1 GCA_029940115.1 Desulfobacterales bacterium | reverse complement strand
GCCCAGGAGGCTGAGAAGCAGGCCCAAACCGAGCGAAGGCGGGCCCAGGAGGCTGGGAAACAGCTGCTTTTGACCGCGAGAAACCTGCTTTCAATGGGAATCCTCTCCCCCGAACAGATTTCCCAAGCCACAGGAGTGGGCCTGGGGGAGGTGGAAGGGCTGCGGGAGGCAATGGAAGGAGACAGCTCGTGAAGCGGATCATCTTGCCATTCGGACATGGTTTCGTTTTTTTTGATTCTTTGCTTGCCTTTTCCCATGCATACTGATAATGCTGAAAGCGGCTTCGGCCGAAGTGCTCCCGAGATTCCAGTTCCGTGAGCAGGATATTTACACCCGGCCTCCCTTCAGACAACTGGCGGATGACCCGGTTTACAGCTCATTTGTCATGAAAGACTGGCAACAGGAACGCGCCAAAGCTGAAGCGGAAAGAAAAAAAGCGGTCAAAGCCGAAGCAGAATTGGAAGCCGAAAGAGAGCGAGCCAGGAAGTTGGTTGCCAGACTCAGGGAATTGGGAATTGATCCGGAAAGTTTATAAGCTTTTTTAGTTTTTGGAACCACCTGACAAGGGGATTTTATAAATCGTTTCTGTGTACAGGACAAAAATTCGGAATGGGCGAGAAACCCGGCTTTTTCCCAAACGGGCCGACTCCCCAACTGCAAGAAAAAGCCGGGCTTCCTTCCTCAAATCATTTTTTTGTCCTGTACACAGAAATCGTTTATGTAAGAACAAACTTTATGAAAGGAAAAAATGAAATGAGAAAGATCGCATTTCAGGGCAAAATGAACGCTTTTTTCAAGGCAGGACTGACCGCGTTGCTACTGTTGTGCTTGGCGGGTTCCGCATTGGGGGAGGAGATCAAGGCGATTCATATTGTCACTCCCTCATGGGAAGATGAGACGAACAAAGACGGCACTGGCCTGTTTTTTGGAATGGTTCGTAAGATATATGAGCCTGTGGGCATAAAAATGGAGTATAAGATTGTCCCGTGGAAGCGCGCTGAAAGGATGCTCGCCTCAAATCAGGCGGATGCCATGTTGTACGCAGCCCTGCAAAATGTGATTCTTGCACCCAAAAACCCTCTGACATTGGATTACTTATCTGTTGTTTTCAAAAAGGATCGGGTGAAGGAATGGAAAGGTCCGGAAACACTCAATGGCAAGCGCGTATGAAAGGCATAAAGTTGAAGAAATGGTATGAGATTGATGGGCATAAACAGGCGTGGAAGATGCTGAAGAAGGACAGAGTTGATGTTTATGTGGATACGCTTGTCGATATCCGGCTTTATATCAAGAACAATAAGATGGATATGACGCCTTACCAAGTCGAAATTCTGTGGGGAGAAAAAGTGTATATGGTCTTTGCAAAATCTGAAAGATCAAAGAAGCTGATTGAGATTTATGATAAGAGGATTGTTGAACTTGCCAAATCAGGCGAATTGAAAAAATTGTTTGAAAAATGGGAGCATGAATATCCAAATGAGCTGTGGAAGGAGTAAAGTTTGCCCTCTTTTCACGCCTAGATTCTGACTCTGCGCCATCCTGTCAAAGCGAGAATCCCCTGCGATTGAGCAGGGATTCCCGCTTTGTTTGTTTAAAGGCGGGTTCCTCAGACCTTTTTTATAAGAGCTATTCTTGTGGGAGAACTACAAGGATGGCTTATAAGAAGGGGCTCAGGCTGGGTAACTACGCTGGGTA
>JAOZRQ010000883.1 GCA_029940115.1 Desulfobacterales bacterium | reverse complement strand
TTCCAAAATGAGTTTCCAGACTGTTTGGGGACTCCCCCAACTTATAAATACGCCCATGCCACAACTTTTTGTCTTGTACTCAGTTTTTTTTTGTTGAAAAAAAATGCCATCGATTAAATAACGGCAAATTATATTTTTATTGCGAGCAAGATTGAGAGCAAGAGTAAGTGGTGGGGCCCCCTCTGCCCGACTCTGCACTTTGGGACTCGGAATATGGAACCTGGAAATCACCGCATTCTTATTGTTGATGATGAAGTGAATATCTGCAAGAGTTGCGTCAAGATTCTCTCGAAGGATGGCAATCATGAGGTCTGCCATGCGCTCAATGGGTATGACGCGCTGGCGATGATGGCCGAGGATCCGTTTGATGTGGTGATCACGGACCTGAAGATGAGCAGTCTGGGAGGCATGGAGGTGCTCCGACGGGTCAAGGAGGCGTATCCAGATACCCGGGTCATCGTCATCACCGGCTACGCGACGGTCTGCTCGTCGGTGGAGGTGATGAAGCTCGGCGCGTCGGACTATCTTCCGAAACCGTTCACCCCGCATGAGCTTCGCGCAGTGGTTCAGCAGGCCCTTGCAGAAAAAGAGATGCTCTTACAGAATCGGAGACTGATGACCGAGGAGGAGGGCTCCGCTCCGGTTTCGCACCAACTGATCGGAAACAGCCCCAAGATCAAAAAGGTGATCACCATGGTCCGGAAGGTGGCCCCCACCGATTCCACCGTCCTTCTCTACGGCGAAAGCGGAACTGGCAAAGAGCTGATCGCGAGGGCCGTTCATGCGAACAGCGCGAGAAGCGACCGGGTGTTTTTCGCAGTGGACTGCGGAACCCTGTCAGGCAATCTTCTGGAGAGCGAATTGTTCGGCTATAACAAAGGGGCGTTTACCGGGGCACACAAGGACAAAGAGGGCATCTTCAAGCTGGCCCATAAGGGAACGGTCTTTCTGGATGAGATCAGCAACATCACCTTGGAGGTCCAGGGCAAGCTCCTGCGGTTTCTGGAGATACGGGAGTTTCTTCCCTTGGGCAGCACGTCCCTTCAGAAGGTGGATGTGCGTCTGATCTTCGCCACCAACAAGAACCTGAGAGACATGGTCGAGGAGGGGACCTTCAGGGAGGACTTTTATTACCGCATCTATGTTTACCCGATCACGTTGCCCCGCCTGAAGGATCGGAAGTCGGACATTCTGCCGATTGCCTATCATTTCCTGAAGCAGTTTGGCAAGAATATGGGCAAGCACCTCTCAGGCTTTGGTGACCAAGCCGCCAATCGGCTGACAGCGTATGACTGGCCCGGAAACGTGAGGCAGTTGCGAAATGTCATCGAGAGGGCGGTGATCCTCTGTGAGCGCGATGAGATCGGTCTCAAGGATATCCCGCTGTTGGGTGAGATGGGCGAGATTGAACAGCTGATCGAATATGTGCCAAGCACCAATGAGGAACTGAAGCAGGTCAAGAAGGCGGTCAGAGAAAAGGCCGTGAACAAAATTGAAAGGAATTTCATTCTCAAAGCCCTTGCCGAGAACAACTGGAACGTGACCCAGGCCGCAAAAATCACGGGGTTGCAACGGACCAACTTTCAGAAACTGATGAAGAAGCATGGGGTGAGGCGAGAGAGGTGATGCGTGATGCGTGAAATTTCTGATTATAACGGATTTAGGGGAGCCCTGTGAACGTGCCCGCAAACTTGAG
>JAOZRQ010000423.1 GCA_029940115.1 Desulfobacterales bacterium | reverse complement strand
TTTCGGGTTTCGGGTTTCGGATCCCCGGTCGGGGACAAGTTTCGGGTTTCGGGTTTCGGGTTTCGGGTTTCGGGTTTCGGATTTCCCAACAGGGTGTCCATGACTTGGTCAAAATAGGTGTAATGGCTGAAAAGGACATGGCCGCCCAAGTCCCACCAGAACCCCTCCTGATCCTGAAATGACGCGGAAAGTCCGCCCCAGTAGTCGTTTTTTTCGCAGAGAATCCAGTCCTCATGACCCATCTCTGTCAGTCGCCAAGCTGCCCCCAGACCACAGGGACCGCCACCAAGAATCAGAATTCTCATACTTGCTCCTTGGAGAAGCTGTAAGTTGTAAGCTCTAAGCCCGATATTCATTTGTCAGTTCACACTTTCTCAATATCAGGCCACCCGAAACGGCTGTGTCTGTAAGGTCTTTGAGATCAGAATCGCTTTCATATGTTTCAGCGTACAAATCGGCGGACTGCTCCAGATGCCTGCGATCCAGTTCTTCTTTCAATTGTTGCAAAGCCGTTCGTATCACGGCACTTTCATCCTTAAATCCGTAAGTTTTGTAATTGCTTAAAAACGCGGCATGATCATCATCAATAATGAATCTGAGCTGAATCATCATTGTCACCTCATCCGGGCTGAAATATTAACGGACCATAAGTGCAAACTTAGGATTCCCGTTCCCCGCCCATGTCGGGCAAGGGACAGGCAACTCATCCCTTCCGAGTTTACACTTATGATTAACAGACCTGTGTACAGGACAAAAAGTCGGGAACGGGCGGGAAACCCGGCTCTTTCCCAAAAGGGCCGACTTCCCGACTGCAAGAAAAAGCCGGGTTTCTTTCCTGGATCACTTTTTTTGTCCTGTGCACAGAACTGAAAGCTTATTCTACCCGATTTTCAGCCCAGGTCCAAGCGATTTTTTTCCAAAATCCCCAAACATTCTGACTCAGAAAAAAGCCGGGTTTCCGGCCCAGGTGGGACACACCCCATTTTCATTACGGCAGCTGTGGCCGAACTCGCCCATCCGATGGATTTGCCATCTTTCGTCAGCAGGAGGTGTAAAATTGTGGACCACCGATTTGACTGTCTGCCATGGATGGGCAGATAATCTCTCCTTGACAAAATTTTTGAATAGGCTAATATGACATGTCTGTCAGTTGAGAGTAGCTGTATCTGGATTGAATAACCACATGAATTGTGGGAAAATCATAAGTGTAAACTTGGGGATTCCCTGCCCGTTCCTGCCCCTTGCCCGACATCGGGCAACTCATTCCTTCCGAACACCTTAAGTTTACACTTATGGTGGGTAAATGTCTTCAACATGAAAATTTTCAAAATGCCTTTAACACGGCAAACGTATGATGAATCTTCTTGCCAATGGTGAAAAGCCATCAATGTGGACATTCTTGAAGACAGAATTTTTGACACGCTGAATCCGAAGGATATGGAGAGGTATCTTTCAAACAACAAATGGAAGGAGGTGAGGCGTGTTCCCGGCGAACTCTCCATATGGGACAATATCGGTGAGACGGGAAGGAAGTTTCGAGTTCGGTTGCCACTGGACAACGATCTGGGAGACTTTGCGATCAGCATGAAAAAGGCGGTCAGAACCCTTTCGCTGTTTGAGAACAGATCCCAGTTGGAAATACTGGAAGACTTCAACACAATAGCAATCGGAGATGTGATACGGGTGAAATCCGAAGACATTTTCAACCAAACTGACAGCACCCTTCAGTTGGATGACGGCATAAGGTTGATACGGAAAGCCAGAGACATGCTGAGTGCGGCAGCGTGCGCGGTCGTGGAGACAAAAACGGTTTTTCCATCCCGGAAACCGGGCATGGTCAGCGAGTTCATGAAAAACATCCGGTTGGGACAGACTGAGCGGGGGAGACTGGAGACTGATTTTTTCTTGACAAAATTTCTGAATCAGGTAATATGGCATGTTTTTGGGTCAGCAAGCATCATTATCATCAAGGAGGAGAGTTTATGTACGCTGTGGTCCATTCAGGCGGCAAACAGTACAGAGTTCAGAAAAATGAGATACTGAGAGTTGAAAAAATCCCAGGAAGAGTGGGGGATCCGGTTTCCTTTGACAGGGTGCTGATGTTCTCAGACGGCGAAGATGTCCGAATCGGCCAGCCGGTCGTTGACGGTGTGGCGGTTCAGGGCCGCATCGTGGAGCAGGGCAAGGCCAAGAAGATACTGGTCTTCAAATACAAACGGCGGAAACGGTACCGCCGAAAACAGGGGCATCGCCAGCAATACACCGCGATCCGGATAGAGCGCATGGGCGGTTCTGAAGACGTGGAACTGGAGCAAAAGGCCATGGGCGAGGGACAGGAAGCAATGGACGAGAAATCTGAGAGTTGAAACTGGAAACTGGAAACTGGAAACTGGAAACTCAGCAGATCTAAAAGTTTTTTTGGCCCTTCCTGATGGGGCGGTGGATTCCGGCCCAAAATCAAAAAATTCCTCCCAATTTTTTTGATTTTGGCCGGAATGACATGCTTGGGAATTGTAACTAAATAATTTCCCTGCCACCTTGCCCTTTCCCGATGCCGGGGCACGGGAATGGGGAAGTTATTCGGTCACAGATACTTGGCTTTTCAGTTTCAATCAAAGTTTCAGATGGACAACGGACAGCAGAGGAGCAAAGATGATGATCTCCCACACACGCAGGAAGGGGGATTTCATCCTTCATCCTCAATTTTTTACATAGGAGGGCTGAAATGGCACACAAAAAGGCAGGCGGCAGCTCGAAAAACGGGCGAGACAGCAACGGACAACGGCGGGGGGTCAAACGGTACGGGGGCCAGCAGGTGAGGGCCGGCAACATTCTGGTGCGCCAGCTCGGCACGAGAATCCACCCGGGTGAGAATGTGGGACTCGGCAAGGATTACACCCTGTTTGCCAAGATTGACGGCATTGTGGCCTATGAGCGGATGGGACGTTCCCGCAAGCGAGTGAGTGTTTACGCAACGTGAAATTCATTGACGAAACAAAGATTACGGTCCAGTCCGGGCATGGCGGCAGCGGTTGCATCAGTTTCAGACGCGAGCGGTCTGTGCCCCTCGGCGGACCCGACGGTGGGGATGGGGGCAAGGGGGGTGACGTGATCCTGACCGCCACTTCCCGAAAACGCACCTTGTACCATTTTCAGTTCAAACGGAACTTCAAGGCGGAGAACGGAAAAAACGGACAGGGCAAGCAGAAGACCGGGAGAAACGGTGAGGAGATCATCATCGAGATTCCGATGGGAACGGTGGTGACGGATGCGGAGACCGGAGAGGTCTTGCAGGACTTTGTCCAAGATGGTGAGACATGCATCCTCGCCAAAGGCGGCAGGGGCGGTCAGGGGAACAAGCGATTTGCCACCTCCACCAACCGGTCCCCCAAAATGGCACAGCCCGGGGAGCGAGGCGTCAGCCTCTCCCTGAAACTGGAACTCAAACTGCTGGCAGATGTGGGAATCATCGGACTTCCGAATGCCGGCAAGTCAACGCTCACCCGCGCCATGTCATCCGGCACCCCTGAGATCGGGGCCTATCCCTTCACCACGCTCACCCCGAGCCTCGGGGTGGTTCGGACCGAATGGGCAGAGCCGTTTGTGGTGGCGGACATTCCCGGACTGATCAAGGGCGCGCATCAGGGGAAGGGTCTCGGCATACAGTTCCTGCGCCATATTGAGCGGACCCGGGTGCTGATTCATCTATTGGACGCCTCTTCCATCGCGGCGGATGATCCCCTTGCCGCGTATGAGACCATCAACGATGAGCTCTCCCTGTACAGTGAGACATTGACAGACAAACCCCAGATTGTCGTGCTGAACAAGCTGGATGTGGCAGGAGCCGAGGCGGCCGCGGGGACATTCCGGGCCGCGTTGAAAAAACATCGGGTGTTTCGGAAGCATCCGGTCTGCCTTTTCATTTCCGCGATGGCACGGACAGGGATTCAGGAGTTGAAATCGGAAGTCATTCAGTTACTGGACAAAATTGATGAAAAGCAACAGAAAACTGGGCGCCGAGGTCGTAAAAAGGGCCGTGGTGAAGGTGGGAAGCAACATTCTCACAAAAAATGACGGATTGAATCTCGACGCGCTCGGCTCCATCAGCCGGCAGATATGCTGGATGATTGACGGCGGGTTGGAAGTCCTTCTGGTCTCTTCCGGAGCCATGGCCGCGGGGATGAAAAAACTCGGTCTTTCCCGGCGTCCGGATGAGATCCCCAAACGCCAGGCGATCTCCGCGGTGGGTCAGGCCGGACTGATGCGGGAATATGAGAAGGCGTTTGAGCGGCACCACAAACAGGTGGCCCAGCTCCTGCTGACCAGCGACGGCCTCAGCAACCGGAAGAGATATCTCAACGCCCGGAACACCCTTCACACCTTGCTCTCCTGGGGGGTTGTCCCGATCATCAATGAGAATGACACCGTCTCGGTGGAGGAGATCAAGTTCGGGGACAATGACAATCTGTCAGCCATGATCACGCTCCTGATGAATGCGGATATCCTGATCAATCTGACCGACATTGACGGGCTTCACACCAAAGACCCCCGAACCCACCCGGACGCGGAACTGATCCAGGTGGTCTCATCCATCGGCAAGAGCATCGAGCGACTGGCCAGCGACATTCCGGGCGCCTTGGGAACCGGGGGGATGTCGAGCAAGATCATGGCCGCCAAGAAGGTGACGTCCGCAGGGATCCCGATGATCATTGCCAAGGGGGACAATCCGGACGTGCTGGTCAATATCTTCTCCGGCGAAGAGCCCGGGACCTTCTTTGTTCCGAAAAAGCAGAAGCTCGCGAACCGGAAGTGCTGGATCGGATTCAATCTGAGGCCCAAGGGACTGCTCCGCATTGACCCAGGCGCGGCAAGGGCTGTCCTGAGAAGGGGAAAGAGTCTTCTGCCGAGCGGCATTGTCGGCGTGGAGGGGGAGTTTGACGTGGGCGCGGCGGTGGCCTTCAAAAACGGGGAGAGTGAGACACTCGGAACCGGTCTGGTCAATTACAGTTCCAAGGATATCCGGAAGATCATGGGGGCACAGACCCGTGAGATTGAAGCGCGGCTGGGCCAGAAGACGTATGATGAGGTGATCCATCGGGACAATTTGGCGATTACGGGGGAATGTGCAGTGTGACCAAAAAGTTTGTAGTTCCGCCTTTAGGCGGTCTCACACCGCCTGAAGGCGGAACTACAAACTTTTTCCATCCGAAAAGTGGGTGGCAAGAAACCCGGCTTTTTTCCCCAATTTTGGCGATTACGGGGGAATGTGCAGTGTGACCAAAAAGTGGGTGGCAAGAAACCCGACTTTTTTTCCCAATTTTTTTGGCTTGAAAATCAGCCACCTGCAAAATGCGGGGAACAAAACTGGATCAACCTTTGGGAACATTGGCAACATTTTCATCACCCCAGGCTATCGGCTTCTTGGCTATCGACCATGGGTGTCTCTTTCTTAGATGCCCCAATGCTCCTCGCCATTGTCCATTGCCTCTCGCCCATTGCCTCTCGCTCAAAAAAAATGATGATCAAGTAAACAAAAAGGATCAATGATGATGATGTGCTGTCCGATGAAAATCAGGATACAGTTCATCCTTCATCCTTTATAATTCACATGGGAGATTGGTCAAGAGAAAGCGTTTTGATTCACAAAATAAAAAGAACATTTACAGCAGCATTACCGGTTTCAAGGGCAAGGGTTGGAAAATGTGTCCAGTGCGGGGCATGTTGCAGGTTGCCTGTGGCCTGTCCGTTTCTCAAACATGAACCCGAAGGAGGATATTACTGCTCGATTTATACCCTCCGACCCTTAAATTGCAGAAAATATCCCAGAACCCGATCTGAGCTTGTCACTCCGGAGACCTGCGGGTACCGGTTTGTAAACACAGGCCGGCCGGCTCCCTCATTCGTGAGTGTTTTCATGGTGCTCAGGTCATTTTTTCATAAGTTGGTTGCCCCGATAAATGCGGGGAGGTCCAAATGAGGACTATCCAGAGAACAAAACATGCGAAAGAGAAAAGCTTCTCCCTGTTGTCATTTGTCAGAGGGGCAATTTTCTCTTTCGCATTTTTTTTTAGGCATCTTTCATTTATGGGTTCACATTTCAGTTTGTAGTTCCGCCCTCAGGCGGTGCGAGACCGCCTGAAGGCGGAACTACAAACTGAACCACCTTTCAGGCAAAATGAA
>JAOZRQ010000882.1 GCA_029940115.1 Desulfobacterales bacterium | reverse complement strand
ACAAGGGGAGTGCAAGAAGGGCGGTCTCATTGCCCTTCAACCTCCACAATTTGAGGCTCATTGCCTTTCAACCTCGATGACTGGGCAGCCCTTCTTGCGTCTTGACGCGTTTCCCCCATCATCAAGAAAAACTTGGAATGTCAGGCAAGGTGTTGTCTCCTCGCGTTTGAACCGCGGATCATGTGGATTGCACGGATTGCACAGATTGCCGTCCTTCCTTGCTGGCGTGGGATTCATCGTTTTTTTGGGTTTGTGCGGGTTTGTGGCGCAGAAGGTTGTTGACCCGTCATCCCCCATGATGCAGGCATCCTCGTTGGCAGAGCCGGGCGGCATTCCTTCCCCAACCATTCAGCCGCATTCCGACATCCTCCCAATTCTCCCAAATCACCGTTTTTCCATATGTTTCAGCAGGTTCACGCCATTTTTGATTTTGTCACGCTTGGCGTGAAAATGATGACTTTTTTCTGAGATGATTGACACCTTGAGACAAACATATTTCACTTCCTCAGAATCTCCTCTATTCTCCACAGTTTGTCCTCCATTTCCCTCATTTTCTCCTTGATCGCCTGTCTGTTCTCCAGCATTCCTTTGAATTCCCTGATCTCCTTTTTTTCCATGCGCTTCAGCAAATTCACAATGTCTGCGATTTCAGAATGAGTTTCTGGAGTTTCCCCTGAAAAAAATCAGCGAAATCTGTGTAATCAGCGATAATCCGCGGTTCAAAGATCAAGAAAATTGAGAGCGTGACCAACGGAAGGCACCCAGCCCGGATTCTCATCCATGCATGTGTCGTCGCCAAGCGACGTCATGGCCGCTCCCATGTAAATTTTGAAATTTTTCACTGAGACCGATATAAATTCTTTTTTCATCGCTATCCCGGCCTCATGGCCGCTTTGTCCGGCGCGTCTTCCAGACTGTAAATATTGCCACTCTATAAAGATGTATAAACCTTATTCACAGCCTTGTCAAAAAAAAAGAATTCCGTGGCCTGTTGCAGAAATTCTGATTAATAACGGATTCAGGGGAGCCTCCCAAACGTGAGCGCGTCTGCGTTCACGTTCACGGGCTCCCGAAAAGCGTTATAATCAGTAAATATCAATAGGTCATATTTCCAATAATAGAACCTTCGGTGATTACTCTTTCAGCTGTGTACAGGACAAAAAAATGATTGGGAAAAGAAACCCGGCTTTTTCCTGCAGTTGGGAGGTCCGCCCTTTTGGGAAAAAGCCGGGTTTCTCGCCCATTCCCAATTTTTTGTCCTGTACTCAGCTCTTTCAGACAATTTGGCTGTGAACTCTGATGGAGAGATGTTTAAAAACACCTTTCAACCTTCCACAGTGCATTTCATCTCTCCATTTTGGCGTTTTGTCACTTTTTAATATCCTTTCATGCGACTCTGTGTCAAATTTTGAAGGAAAAGAGCTTCTAACCCATGAGGTGAAGCAAATGACAAAAAAATTTCCTGCTTATAGGGGAGCCTTAAATTTGGACTTGAACTTGAACTTGGACTCAGACGCTATCGCAAATGAGTATTCACGCCGGGATTCAGGTTCAGATTCAAGTCCGAGTTTAAGTTCAAGTTCAAGTCCAAGTCCAAGTTCAAGTTTACGGGTACGTTCACAGGGCTCCCTAAATCCGTTATAATCAGAAAATTTCTTTACAGGGATGGAGAGATGTTTAAAAACACCTTTTAACCTT
>JAOZRQ010000422.1 GCA_029940115.1 Desulfobacterales bacterium | reverse complement strand
CCGGCAGACCCCGTGCCCGCTCCCGTCGGATTGCCAAGTCCGGCGGGGATGGCGGCTCGGATTTGTCAATCCGAACCGAGCGCGGCCGACGGGGTTTACCGAATACTTACGTCGGCGCAACGCTCATCCCATTGCGTTTGGGCATAAAAAAGGATAAAATGGATAAAATGGATCAGGGAGATGACATGAAATCAAAAGGGACACATGAAGATTCATCGAATTTTCAAGATGACGCCACCGAGAAGGCATTGTTGAAAAGACTGGCGACTTCCATGGGTCGGGAGGAACTGATCGCGTTTCTTCTCTCCCACGCGGAGAAGACCGGTCTGGAGAAATTCAGAACCCAGGCAACGGAGGAGATTATGCGGATCACCAAACCTGCTGATGTGGTCCCGGACATATACAGGGAATACCGGCAGATCGTCCATGACGGCATTCGGTTTCTCCTCTCCGCGCTTTCCCCTGAACGCCTGACAGCGCTTGTGGCAGAACAGTTGCTGATCAACGAGGATGCCGCTGTGGAGGAGCGGCTCATCAGGCTTGCCCGGCAGATCCCCACGCTTCACAAACTGGGCCAGATCATCGCCCGGAACCGCCATATGGCTCCGTCCTTCAGAAACTGGCTCATTCAGTTGGAGAACGATGTTCACGGAGCGGACATCGCGGGACAGGGGCGCGGGCTGGGGCCGTTGGAGAACGATCTTCACAGAACAGACATCACGGGACAGGGGCCGTTGGAGAACGATCTTCACGGAGACATCGCGGAGGCGAAAAAGAAAATTGATGAGGAGCTGGGGGACCTGATGGACACCTTCTCCATCAGAACCGACGACCATGTATTGGCCCAAGCCAGCGTGGGCGAGGTGGTCGCGTTCACTTGGATGAAACCTGACAGCGGCAGCCGGGCAAAGGGCGTTTTCAAGCTCCCCCGGCCCGGAGTGAAGGAGCGTCTCGAAGAGGAGTTGCGGGTCCTGGATCAGATGGCGGTATTCTTCAAGGAGAACAGGGAACGATATACGCTCAGAGACTTCAGATTTGTCGAGACGTTCAGGGATGTGAAGGTGGCGTTGCAGAAAGAGGTTGATTTCTCGGGAGAGCAACGCAATCTGAGGCGGGCATCTCTTTTCTACGACGGAGAGAAACTGGCCCGGATTCCCCAGGTGCTCCCCTTTTCCACCCCGAACCTCACGGCCATGGAATTTGTGGACGGCGGCAAAATCACCGATGTCCCCTTGGGACTGGCCACGCGAAAGACCTGCGCACAGTCCCTCTTTGCCACGGTGATAGGGCATCCGCTCTTCTCTCATGAAGAACGGACGCCGTTTCACGGAGACCCTCACGCGGGGAACATCTTCGCGTGTGAAGGGAAGGATCAGGGAAACATTGAGGTGGCCCTCCTCGACTGGAGTCAGACCGGATATTTGTCAAAAGAGCAGCGGATGAACCTGCTCAGATTGGCCATCGGGGTGATCATTGACGACGAGGGGTTTGTCTGCGAGGCCATGGAGCGGCTTTCCATAGACGATTCCACGAAGGTTCGCAGAAAGATACGGAAAATCGTCCGGGATGTCGTCATCACCCGGGAGTATGCGGAGTCGTCGCTGGTGAAAAGGGCCTTCCTTCTGATTGATCAGAGCGCGGTCCGAGGCATCGGCTTCTCCAGCGATCTGCTGCTTTTCAGAAAGGCCTTCTTCACCCTTGAAGGGGTGCTATACGACCTTGATCCGGGATTTGACATGGATGTCCATCTCATGGGACTCGTGGCAGACATCTTCATGCAGGAGCTTCCCAAGAGATGGATGTACCTCTTCTTTCCCCATTCGGACCGGCCTGAATATTATAAGACGCTGATATCCAATGATGATCTGCATATGATCGGCGTTCATATCTTCATGGAGATATTTGAAAAAGGGGCGGCATTTTCCTCCGTGTTGATGGAGAAAAATGCCGAGTTTCTCAGCAGGGCATTCTGTATGGCGAGATAGCGGTCGAGGAGTACTAGGCCGCCTTGGACAACTTCACCGCGCAGACCTTGTACTCCGGGATCCCGGAAACCGGGTCGAGGGCCGCGTGGGTCAGCCTGTTGGCTGCGGCTTCGGCGAAGTGGAAGGGGATGAACACGGTCCCCTCCACCGCCTTGTCTGAGAACCGGATCCGGGCCGTGATGTCGCCTCGTCTGGAGGCCACTTGGACCCAGTCGCCATCTTTCAGCTCGTATTGGCCCGCATCCTTCGGCGATATCTCCACAAAGCTCTCGGGTGCCCGCTCGTTCAGGCCCTCGGTCTTCCGGGTCATGGTGCCGGTGTGGTACTGGTAGATCACTCGACCGGTGGTCAGATACATCGGATATTCCTCATCTGTATTCTCGGCCGGCGGGATGTAGTCAATGGCATGAAACTTTCCCTTGCCGATGGGGAACTGGGCGGTATGCAGAACCGGCGTCCCCGGATGATCCTCGGCCGGGCAGGGCCAGTGAATCCCCTCCTCCTCAATCCGTGGGTAGGTGATCCCCGCGTAGGAAGGCGTCACCGTTCTGATCTCCTCGTGGATCGCCTCACTGCTCTCATAAGACATGGCGTATCCCATGCGCGTGGCGATCTCGCAGGTGATCTTCCAGTCATCCCATGCCTGCCCGGGCGGATCCACCGCCTTCCTCACCCGTTGCACCCGGCGTTCGGTGTTCGCGAAGGTCCCCTCCTTCTCGGCAAAGCAGGCCGAGGGGAGCACCACATCCGCAAGCCTCGCGGTCTCCGTCATGAAAATGTCCTGCACCACCAGAAATTCGAGATTCTTGATGCATTGTTCCGCATGGTTCAGATCCGGGTCCGAGACCAAGGGGTTTTCGCCGATGATATACAACGCCTTGAACTCACCGTCATGCGCCTTGGGCAGCATTTCCGTCACCTTCAGCCCCACCTTGTCGGAAAGCCCGGACACGCCCCATGCCTCTTCCATCTTCTTCACCGCGTCCGGGTTGGTCACCGGCTGATATGCGGTAAAGACATTCGGAAGCCCGCCCACGTCGCACGCGCCCTGAACATTGTTCTGTCCCCGGAGCGGATTCACACCGCCGCCTTCGATCCCGAGGTTCCCGCAGAGCATCGCGAGATTCGCGAGGGATTTCACATTGTCGGTGCCGTGGGTATGCTGGGTGATGCCCATGCAGTAGAGAATGCTCCCGGCCTTCGCGCCGGCGTACATCCTCGCGACGTCAATGAGCTGCTGGGCAGGGATGCCAGTAATCTCCTCCACATGTTCGGGCGTGAATTTCTCAACAAGCTTTCGGAGTTCGTCAAAGCCGTCGGTCCGCTTGGCCACGAACTCCCGATCATACAGGTCCTCCTTGATGATGACATGCATCAGGCCGTTGATCCAGACCACATCGGTCCCGAGATTCTGTCGCATCCATTGATGCGCGAAACTCGTGAGCTTGATCCGACGCGGATCCACCACGATCAGGCGGGCGTTCTTGAACGTCACCGCGCGTTTTACAAACGAGGAGAGCACCGGATGGTTTTCGGTGGTGTTGGATCCGGTGACGAGAATCACATCCGCTTTTTCAATGCACCCGATGGTGTTTGTCATTGCTCCGCTTCCAAATGCCGCGGCCAGACCGGCCACAGTTGAGGAATGTCAGAGACGGGCGCAATGGTCCACATTGTTCGTCTTCATCACCGCCCGGGCAAACTTCTGGGCGATGTAGTTCTCCTCGTTGGTGATTCTCGCGGAGGTGAGCATGCCAAACGTGTCCCCCCCATGTTTCTCCTTGATCTCCCCGAGTCTCTTGGCCACCAGATCAATCGCCTCATCCCACGATGCCTCCCTGAATTCGCCGTCCTCTTCTCTGATCAAGGGGGTGGTCAGGCGTTCCGGAGAATTGACAAAGTCGAATCCGAATCGGCCTTTGACGCAGAGACTGCCGTAGTTGGGCGGAATATCCTCCGCGCCGGTCACTTTCACGACTTTCCCCTCCTTCACATGGAGATGCAACTGACATCCCACACCGCAGTAGCTGCATGTGGTCCGCACCTTTTTTGTCTCCCAGGGCCTGACCTTGTACTTCGCGTCCTTCTCCACCAGCGCACCCACCGGGCAGACCTGGACGCATTCGCCGCAGAACACACAGTCCGAATCTTTGAGGGGCCTGTCCCCCGCCGCGATGATCTTGGTGGCGGCCCCTCGGTTTCCGAAATGGATCGCCTGGTTCACCTGGATGTCATTGCAGGCCTGCACGCATCTGCCGCAGAGGATGCACCGGGAGAAATCTCGGACAATAAAGGGGTTCACCGTCTCCATCGGATAGGGGGTATCCGTCTTGGGGAACCGCTCGCCTGAGACCTGGTATCGGTACGCGAGATCCTGAAGCCTGCAATCCCCCCATACCGGGCAGAGTTGTGGGCTGCCATCCTCCTTCTGCACCGCGAGCTGAAACTGGGTCCAGTCCTTGTCATCGGACCCGCGGACCGCACAGTTGTGATTCCCGGAGGAGAGCATCAGTTGAAGGGTCATGCGCCGGGACTCGATCACCTTCGGCGATTCGGTCTGAACCACCATGCCGTTCTCCGCAGGCCCCGAACACGCGGCCACCAGCGCCTGTGCGCCCTCCACCTCCACCATGCATATCCGGCATTCCCCTGTGGGCGCGGCTCCTTTGAGATGGCAGAGGGTCGGAATGTCAATGTGGTTTCGACTCGCCACCTGAAGAATCGTCTCCTCAGGCTCAAAAGAGAAGTCGTTTCCGTTTATCACGATTCTGTTTTCACTCATTTTATCTCCTTAGTTATCCGTGGTTGTTTGTTGTTTAATCTCGGTTGCAACGGACCACCGGCAACGGACCGCTGGCAAACAAGTAACGAGCCACTGACAACGGACCACTGGCAACGAACTGACCCATGACAAAATCAGTCTGAACTTCGCCGCCCAAGACGTGATTTTCAAAAACCTGGCGGGTCTTCTCCGCGTTCATCTTCTGATAGACTACCGGCTCCTCCCATCCCACCTTTACCGTCACATTCGGCTCAGTGGGGCATTTTCCCATGCATCCGCCGGATTCCACCTGAATGTCCCGGCGGTCCGACTGGTTCATCTCCTCCATGAGCGTGTTCATCACCTCTCGCGCACCGGCCGCGATCCCGCAGGTTCCCATATGCACGGTGATCTTCACCTTCGCGGAGGGGAATCCGAGGCCGTGCCCTGTAACTGTTGAAACCGCCTCGAGACCACCGCGTTCACGTTTGTCATCACTCGGTAACCCATCGCTGTGTCATCTTCAAAAAGCTTGAGGAGACATTCCCGCGTCATTTTGACCACCTTGGCCGTTCTGCTGACGCAGTAGGCTGAGAGCGTGTATTTGTTGGGCGGCACAAGCCCGGACCATCCGAATGCCATCGTGTCTGTCACCGACGATATGTTGTTTGCCTCCGATGTGGGTTGCCTTGGCAGATCAAAGCGGATGTCAATCTGGCCCTCCAGAACCATCCACAGGTGATCGGCCTTGTCCCCTTCAGCAAAGAGCTTGTCCCCTTGCTGAAACGTCTCCTCCTGACAGCACCCCTGAACCGTAGCCAGTTGCCCGTCATTCAGGTACTTAAAAAGTTCCACTTTTTTCAAAAAATCGAGATCGATCATAAACTCTCCCATGTAAATCAAAAGATAGGTTTAAGGGTTAAGGGTTAAGGTTTGTTTGCTTGTTGCTGTAGGTTTCAGGCGAGCAAACCCGGCTTCTCTGACAGCTCTAGCCTGTTGTAATTTTGTCGCTCATAATTTTTGACGCGAAGCCGGGTTTTTTTCGGGGCTTTTGGCAGACAACTTTTGTCCCCCTCCTGCTTGAACCGGGATTTGTGGGATTAGGGGATTGCCAGGATGATTCATTGTCCATTGTCCCGTCAGGCGTTTATGGGAGCTCAACAAAGGGAGTGCAAGAAAGGCGGTCTCATTGCCCTTCAACCTTCACGGTTTGAGACTCATTGCCTTTCAACCTCGATGACTGGGCAACCTTTCTTGCGTTTCAACGCGTTTCCCCCATTATCAAGAAAAACTTGGAATGTCAAGCAAAGTGCTGTTTCCTCGCGTTTGAACCGCGGATCATGCGGATTGCACGGATTGCACGGATTGCCGTCCTTCCTTGCTGGCGTGGGATTCGTCGTTTTTTTGGGTTTTTGCGGGTTTGTGGCGCAGAAGGTT
>JAOZRQ010000421.1 GCA_029940115.1 Desulfobacterales bacterium | reverse complement strand
GGGGGGCATTGACATGCGAATCATGCCAGCACCCGCATTGGCGGGCCGGAGCCGCAATGGGAGAACACTTTGTGGCCCTCCGACAGTTGCCGACATTCAACGCATGGAGCCTTTGGCATCAACAGGTTCACGCCATTTTTGATTTTGTCACGCTTGGCGTGAAAACGGTGACTTTCCTTCTGGGGTGAGTCAGATGAATGTCATCTTGAGACAGACAGGCCTCGTTTCCCCAGAATCCTCTCCTCCATCCCCCTCATGTCCCTGAATCCCCTGATCCCCTCCCTTCGACAAGCCCAGGGAGCGTCCACTGCCTCCAGTTCCAATGACTGCCATCTTTGATTTGACTTGTCAAGGGGGTACTAGAGCCTTCAACAAAAAGATTGTCCGGAGTGCCAAACTTGCAGTTTGGCGGAGGCCCCGGTTTCCGGGCATGCCAGACTGCAAGTGTGGCACTCCGGAGCGACAAACATTTTGTTGAAAACTCTATAAGCAAGGCATCCCCAGATAAGCAGGTCACAACTCAGCCTATCTTCTGGGCACCTCTTTGGTTTAACTGAAAATGATGCATATCAAGTATCTTCCAATCTGTCAAGAAAGAGTTGACATGATTTGGTTCATCTGCAATGAGCGACAAACAAAGACCCCCCGTCCGGATCCAGAAGTCTTGGACCAAGTTCTTTGAGGTTTCCCATTCAAATATCACTTGACATAATTCTCAGAATCTGTCAAATTGGAAGGATGCAAGGTTTGGATGTGTCAATCCAAACCGAGTGGGCCGAACCGAGCATGGGGCAATTTTTCCAAAAAAGGCTGTGTACAGGACAAAAAGTTGTGGACGGGCGAGAAACCCGGCTTTCTCACCAAATGGGCCGGCTCCCCGTATGCAAGAAAAAGCCGGGTTTCACTTTATTTTGTCCTGTACACAGCAAAAAAGGTTCGGATTTGTCAATCCGAACCGAGCGGGGAGCCGAACCAAGCGGGGAGCCGGGGAGCCGAACCGGAACCGTGAATCCGAACGGCTACACCGTGACGGCCATCCGGTTCGAGTACGGCACGACAGGCGCCTACGGCCAAACCCTGCCCGTGTCCCCGTCAACGGCTTCGGGTTCGCAGAACATAGCTGTCACCGCGTCCGGTCTGGATCACACAAGGGTCTATCATTACCGCCTAATCGTCGAGACCGACGCCGGGGATGTGATCCGAACCCCGGACCAGACCTTTGACACCTCGAGCAAGGCCGGTCTGTGGATCGGCCAGGTGGAGATCACTCATGTGAGCGAGGCTGTGAGCAAGACCGACACCGACACCCCGAAGGAGACACCGAACCCCTTTGACATGACCCTCCTTCTGCATGCGGAGAGCAATGTCCGTCTGCTCAGGGACGTGACCCTGATGCAGAAGCGCTTGGAGACCACCGATGCGGCGGGAGACACCGAGGAGCGGGTGGAGCGGGTCCTGATCACGGACGACACCCTGCTTGCGGATCCGGCGGGACGGGAAACTGGTGGGGATCCGTCTGGGCACAGCCGCGTTCGACTTCGACCGCGGAAAGAACGAACTGGAACTCTCCGGAGGGACGGAACCGGGCGCTTTGGTCACAGGCAGCATCTTCCTCGCGGCCAACCATCCCATCAATCCCTTCCGGCACAGAAGGCATCCGGATCATAAGACGTGACACGGGAGTTCACACTCACCTTCGACAGGGTCAGACCGGCGGGACCTCCACGCTCACCGGCGTGTATGAGGAGAAAATCACCGGCATCCACAAGATTCCGATTCGGATGAAAGGGAGATTTTCGATGAATCAGGTTTCGACCATAGACAAACTGAATGACAGGTAGAAGGGTAAAGGTGCAAAGGGTAAAGGTGTTAAGATGCCCTCAACCCTTAAACAAGAACGAGGGAACAAACTTATGATGAACAATCCGTCCACTTCTGAGGAATGGATGACTGTGGCTCGGGAACGAGGCGCAGACGCTGAAGCCATGCTCCCATCCCGGGCAGATTCGATTGGGCCGGCATATATGGTGGGATATGCGATTGAATGCGCCATCAAAGGGTATCTTCAACAACAGGGCATATCGCGTCCCCCAAGCGGAAGAGAGGGGCATCACCTCAGAGGAATTTGGAAACAAGCGGGTTTTTGCCTTAGGGACCTGAATGATCCTGTCGGAACAAAGTCATTCTTCATTGAACACTGGTCCACAGACTTTCGGTATCAGACAGCCTGCCCGAACATGCCGAATTCCGATGAGCTGGTCAAGGCTGCGAAGGATATCGTGAGGTGGGTTCAGGCGCAGATTAAGCGTCAGAAAAGGAGAAGAACATGAACCGTGAGGAGTTCATCGCCATAATTCGCCGCAATCTGGAAAATTCCGGAACAGATGCGGAAAAAGTGTCGGTTCAGGCTGACCCTTACGGTGGATGGAATGTGGCCGTCATTTCTCCGGCATTTGAAGGTCTCTCTGACGCGAATCGCAGGGCCAGATGTTTGACCGGGCTCGACAATGTGAAGACAGAATGGGTGGAACTGCTCACCCCAAAAGAAGCCGAGTGGGCAGGACCCTTGCCCGGGGATATCGCGCCTGAAGAACTCCCCCTTTGGCCTGAATCCCTGGCAAGATCAGCCATTTCTGCCGGGAGCTCTGGTGTGAGGATGTTGTCAGATCTGGATGAGGAGATCGAACGTCCGATCATCACCACGTTCCACTCGTTACGCGGAGGGGTGGGCAGATCCACTGCGCTTGCTTATACCGCACGAATTTTGGCCGCGCATCGCCGGAAGGTGATCTGCGTTGACATGGATCTGGAGGCCCCGGCCTTGCCGGCCCTCATGGGTTGCGAATCCGACGTGCAGGACCACCAGGGCGTGGTCGAACTTCTGATGGCACTCGACCAAGGTGTGACACCAGATTTTGCGCGGCATCTCCTGCCCGTGACAAATTCGGACAACTTGTTTGTGATGCCGGCTGGCCGGATCAGCGCAGACTACGCGAGAAAGTTGCGATTCATCAATCCGGCAGCATGGTACCGAGAGGAACGAAATCCGCTTCGGCTCCTTTTGGAAGGTCTGAAAGACCAGCTCCCATTCTCCCCTGACATCATTCTTCTCGATGCGCGCACCGGCATCACTGACCTGAGTGGTCCGCTGCTCTTTGACATTGATGACATGGCCGTTGTCATGTTTTTCCCCCATCCCCAGACCAAGCACGGCACAGAGTTGCTGGCGCGCAGCCTCTTTGGCACAATGACGAGACGGCAGATTTCCGAACACGATGCGGTGGCCCCGGAATTCCGTTTTCTCATCTCTCCGATCCCGGCCAGCAAGTCAAAAGAAGTCATTGCGCGCTATGAAAGACGTCCGCTGGATTGGATTGATGAATGGCTGGAAGACCTGAATCTTCGGCGTCAGAACGAGGATCTGCCTCCTATTCTCGCCGAGGAGATCACGCATTTCATTCCATATCAGGAAGTTTTGGCCACAAGCGACTTGGTGGGGACAGATCGGGATGTATGGCGCGTATATGAACCGGTGGCCGAATGGATCGGGCATTTTATCCCCACCCAGACAGAGGCATTGATTGAAGCATCAACGAAGGAGTTGAAGTCCCGAGTGCTGGGAGAACTCCGATTCTCGGTCGGCACCGCGGAACAACAGAAAGAGTTGAGACAGGACTTTGTTCAGACTGAAAATGTTCGGGACGCATTGTCACCGGACATTCCCTTGGTGCTCGGAAGAAAGGGAGCAGGGAAAACCGCGATATTTCGCTACCTCACCGAATCGTCTGACATGCAGTCCGTTCCTGTGCATGAGCCCTCGGGACTTGAGGGTGGTGCCAGATGGCTTCTGTCAGCCAACGGCTTCAGGGAAATTGACAAGCTCATATCTGGAACCGACTTGGAATGGCGCCATTTCTGGATGCTATACATCGGTGTCGCTCTGGAACAGCACGGCATATCGGGGGTTCCGCGTCCGAATCACATCGCTGGGAAGGAACTTTCGTCCCAAGGCGGCATCATTGAGGCATTTGAAGCCACGGGGGCCGCAGTGCGCTCAACAGTGTCACTTGCGGAATGGATTCGGAGCATGGACAGATCTGTGACCGATCAATGGGTGCTGCTTCTGGATGGGCTGGATACAGGATTCGGGAGCACAGATGAAGAACGTGACCGCCGCAGGCGCGGCATCGAAGGCCTCTTCGGCGTCTGGACGGACTTGGGACAGGGTTTGGAGAATCTCCGTTTCAAGATTCTTCTGAGAGAGGATATCTGGCGGCAGCTCGATTTCGACAACAAAAGCCATTTATATGGACGTTCCGTACGCCTCCGATGGGCGAACCAGACAGAATTCCTGAAAGTTCCGCTCAAGCAGGCCATGCGGAGTTCTGCTTTCAAGGCCCATGGTGTATTGGAACAAATCCGGGGAACTGATGTTGACGCCTGGTCCGAAGAGACTGTCCGCACCGCATGGAACGTGCTTGTGGGTGAACGGATGAAGGGATCGAACACAACCTATACACGGAACTGGGTATGGAACCGCTTGGCAGATGCGAACAACGATCACTCCCCCAGGTATATCTTGCAGCTTTTTCATGAGGCCCTCCAATGGGAACGTGAGGCGGAAAGGAAAAGCCCCTATCAGAAGACGTTCATTCGCCCGCGCGCGATGATTCGCTGCCTGCCCAAAGTTTCCGAAGAAGCCCTCGGGGCCCTTCGGGAGGAGTTCAGCGAGCTGGACCCGCTCTTGGAAAGCCTGAGCCGCATCGGCCGCACACCGATATCCGCGGCTGACCTCCGGGAACATGACGAGCAGGTTGTTCTGGCTCGTGAGGTGGGCTTGCTTGAGGTTTATGAAGAAATCGGCGATGAAATCGTTCGCTACAAGGTTCCGGATCTTTACCGTTATGGCCTGAAAATGACGCGTAAGGGTAAAGAGGTAACGGTAAAGGGCTAAGATGCTTTTTGCCCTTTGCCCTTGCCCTTTACCGGCCGGCGACTCGGACTTGGGCAACCCGGACTGGATCCCAAGTCTTGACGGCCTCAACGGCTCCATGACCGAAATCCGGCGGTATTCCGGCTTCCGGGCCTACCACGACAGCGGCTACTTTGATGCGAACCAGATGAGCCACGACAGCCGCCTCGTCGGCCGGTCGGTGTGGAACTCCCGCTGGATGCTCATCATCCCCGGGGGCACGTTCCACTACGACACGACTCAGGGGCTCGACACCTTCATCAGCACCGTGACGGACATCAGGATCTTCTTTCAGACGTATGCCATGTCCGGCGGGAAGTGAGGGAAGGGTTAAGGGTTAAGGGTTAAGGATGAAAGATGGAGCCTGCCGCTCGGTTCGGATTGCCAAATCCGAACCGCCATCATCGCCCCTGCCGCTCGGTTCGGGTTGCCAAATCCGAACCGCCATGACCGCCCCTGCCGCTCGGTTCGGATTGCCAAATCCGAACCGCCATGACCGCCCCTGCCGCTCGGTTCGGATTGCCAAATCCGAACCGCCATGACCGCCGGATTTGCCAATCTGGCAAGAGCGGGGTCTGCAAGGATGAAGCTTGTCCTCACGCCCGATTCGGACCTGACATTTTTTCTCAGGGATTGACAAATCCGAACCCAATGCCCGCAGGATTTGGCAATTCCTGGGAGCATTGAAGGGAGTTGAAATCACAATTTTTTCTCAGCCTGGATGTAAGAAAAAAAAAATTGCATGTGATACTTTCCAGTCTCTCTGATGGTGCCTAGGAAGCAACAAATACACCCATTTTACAGCTTAAATCAAATATGTGCCTTGACATTTTGAAAAAAATGCCAATTAAATAAGAATAGGCTGGAAACAATCTTGAAAGTGGTTCAGACTTCCTGAGTTTTGAAAACTTGGAAAAGCTGAAATGGCAAATTTTCCATGTCCGGATTGACAAATCCGGCGGAAGGTTCGGATTTGTCAATCCGAACCAAGCGTGATGGGTATCAAACCAAGCGTGATGGGTATGAAACCGAGCGTGACGGGTATCAAACCGAGCGTGATGGGTATCAAACCAAGCGTGGCGGGTATCAAACCGAGCGTGGCGGGTATCAAACCGAGCGTGGCGGGTATCAAACCAAGCGTGATGGGTATGAAACCGAGCGTGGCGGGTATCAAACCGAGCGTGATGGGTATCAAACCAAGCGTGGCGGGTATCAAACC
>JAOZRQ010000420.1 GCA_029940115.1 Desulfobacterales bacterium | reverse complement strand
AGTTCCGCCTCTCGGCGGTGTGGCACCGCCGAGAGGCGGAACTGCAAACTTTTTCGTCTCAAAAAACTGTAAACTGATGGATGAAGGATGCCGACTTTTGATATGATTAAGAGCATTTTCCAAAAAAAAGAAAAGTAGCAAAGTAATCAGATGTTGTCAGGTCAGACCTACGCGATGCAAGCTCTCAGTGGCATCCATTACCGGGTCGGCACCGAAAAAAAGTGATCGTGTCCGCTACCAAAGAGTATTCCGCCATGCACCACTTTGGTGCCAAAAAATAAGGATTCATTTTATGAGCGCGTTTTCAGATCAGAACAATCCGGGCCTCAGAGAAGGGGACCGTATCAATGGATATCATATAAAAAGGATTGCGGAACTGAAAGAGATCAATTCCTTTTTTTATGAACTGGCGCATGAGCCCACCGGGGCCAAGCATGTACATATCAGCAACAATGACACCGAAAACACCTTCGGGGTGACATTCAAGACGGTTCCTTTGGACGCCACCGGCGTTGCCCACATCTTGGAGCATACGACGCTGTGCGGTTCCAAGAAGTTTTCCGTGCGGGATCCGTTCTTCTCCATGAGGAAGCGGAGCCTGAACACCTTCATGAACGCGATGACCGCGTCCGATTGGACCATGTACCCCTTTTCCAGCCAGAACAGAAAAGATCTCTACAATCTCATGGATGTTTACCTGGATGCCGCGTTTTTCCCCAATCTGGACAGACTCAGTTTCAAGCAGGAGGGACATCGCCTAGACATCGAAGAGGACGGGAACCTGGTTTACAAAGGCGTTGTTTACAATGAGATGAAGGGCGCGATGTCATCGCCAGATCAGGTGATGATCCGCTCCTTGATGAATGCCCTGTATCCTGAAACGACATACGGCAACAACTCAGGCGGCGATCCGGCGGTCATTCCCACGCTGACGCGTGAGCAGCTGAGAGCCTTTCACATAAGGCATTATCATCCGAGCAACGCGTTTTTTTACACTTATGGAAACCTGCCGCTGAAAGACCATCTGGCATTTGTCAGCGACAAGGTGTTCTCCTCAACATGGGAACGGATTGATCCAAACACCGATGTCCCTTCCCAGCCCCGGTGGGATCAGCCGAAGGCGGTCACTTACCGGTATCCCCTTGACCAAAATGAGGACCCGTCAAAGAAATGTCAAGTCTGCGTGGCATGGCTCACCGCAGATGTCAAGGACTCTTATGAGCTGCTGACCCTCGGCCTGCTTGAGCATGTGTTGCTCGGAACCCCCGCGTCCCCCATGCGAAAGGCCCTGATGGATTCGGGACTCGGAACCGCGCTCTGCGATGCCACCGGCTTTGATGGGGACAACCGGGACACCCTGTTTGCGTTCGGCCTGAAGAATGTCAGGGAATCGGACGCGGCCGCTGTTGAGCAGATCATCTTTGATCTGCTCAGGGAACTCTCGGACAAAGGGATGGACAAGGAACTGATTGATTCCGCGGTCCACCAGATCGAGTTTCACCGCAAGGAGGTCACAAACACGCCGTACCCTTACGGACTCAAACTCCTCTTTTCCCTTTCCGCCGCGTGGATCCATGGAGGGGATCCGCTCAGGATACTCCGGTTTGATGATGATCTGGAACGGCTTGAAAGGGAACGGGCAGAAGGTCCTCTTTTTGAAGACCGGATCAAGCGATATTTTCTGGGGAATCCGCATCAGGTGCTTTTCAAGCTGGTTCCAGATCAGGAAATGGCGCAGAAGGAGACCGAGCGGGTCCGGACGGAGCTTGAGCGCGTCAAAACGGCGATCTCCCCCTTGGAACTGGACAAGATAAGGGAGGATGCGGACGCGCTGAAAAGGCTCCAGGAATCGGATGAAAATCTTTCTCTCCTTCCCACGCTTCAGTTGACGGATATTCCTCCCTCTGTTCAAAGTGTGTCTGAGAACTTGGGATTTGAAACTGGAGACTTGACGATTCCGCTCTCTTTTTATGATCAGCCAACCTCCGGCATCTTCTATTTTTCATCGGTGGTGGGTGTCAGGAATCTGGCAAAAGCGCAGGTCCCCCTTCTCCCCTTCTTCTGTTACGCACTCCCCAAGATCGGCACAACTCGTCGGGACTACACAGAGATTGCCCGGGAGATGGACGCGTGTACCGGCGGTCTGGGCCTCTCTGTCCATGCGCGCACCGATTTCGGCGGGACCGACAACGCGCTCCCCTTTCTTTCATTCAGCGGAAAATGCCTTGTGCGAAACGAGGAGAGGATGTTTGCGCTCATCAAAGAGTTGCTTTGCGAATTCGCGTTCTCGGACCTGACCCGTCTCAAGACGCTTCTTCTTGAGTTTCGAGCGGGCATGGAGGCGGGAATCGTTCACAACGGTCATGTGCTGGCGATTTCACTGGCATCAAGAAACTACTGTGAGAGCCGTGCCCTGAATGAAATCTGGAACGGCATCCACCATCTGCAAACCATCAAAGCCATCACGGATGACTTGGCAGAGGGGCGTCTCACATCTCTGGCAGACCAGCTCACGTCCATTGGCAATCGCATGCTGACCCGGGATAATTTCAGAATTGCGCTGATCGGTGAGGAGGCCGCGCTGTCAGCTGCAGTCCCTCACACTGTCTCTCTGCAAAACGCGCTCAGAGAGGGGAATGCCCAAGGACTGGGCGCGCCAGAAATTGACTTGGGGCCGAGCGTCCTCAGAGAAGGATGGAGCACATCTTCTGCGGTTTCATTCGTGGTCCGCGCATGCAAGACGGTCCGCATGGCGCATGAGGACGCACCCGCGCTGGCGGTGTTCAGAAAGATGCTCCATTCCCTGTATCTGCATCGGGAAATTCGGGAGAAGGGCGGCGCTTACGGTGGCATGGCCACATACAATCCCGAGGACGGGATATTCTGCATGGCCTCTTACAGGGACCCGCATATCGCGTCAACCCTGAAGGTGTATGACCATGCCATGGGGTTTGTCCGTTCAGGAAAGTTCGGCGGGGAAGATGTCAAAGAGGCCATTTTGCAGGTATGCTCTGACATTGACAAACCCGACCCCCCAGGGGCCGCGGCCAGAAGGGCGTTTTACAGAAAGATCGTCTCCCTTTCGGATGAGGCTCGGAAACAATACAAAGAGCGGCTTTTGGGGGTGACCCGTGACCAAGTCCTCAGAGTGGCGAAGACCCTTCTTGATCAGGATGGGGAAAAACAGGCGGTGGCCGTGATTTCAAGTGAGGATAAGCTGAAGGAGGCCAATGAAAAGATGCCGGATAGGCCATTGACCCTTCACAGGATATAGAAGCGGCGAGCGACGAGCGGTTCCACCGCTCGGTTCGGATTGGCAAATCCGAACCTCATCCTCATCACCGCTCAGTTCCTCATGGCACTCGGTTCCACCCCGCTCGGTTCCACCCCGCTCGGTTCCACCCCGCTCGGTTCGGATTGGCAAATCCGAACCATCCGGCCCGATTCACCTGCCCTTTGATTTCAGTCCGTCTATTTTGCTTTTGATATTATCTCTGATCCAAGCCCCGTCCAACCATTCGATCGGATTCACAAAAGTATTGTGAAGCAAGATGCCGAAATGGAGATGGTCTCCTCCCGCAAGCCCGGTCTTGCCTGTGCGACCAATGGTCTCACCTTTTGACACCATCTCTCCCTCTTTCACATCAAGGCTGCTCAAATGGGAATAGGTGCTGAACAAGCTGAAACCATGGTCCACCACCACCGTCTGACCGTAGATTCCCAGCTCGCCGGCAAACACCACTTTTCCCGTGTTGGCCGCGGGAACCGGCGAATGGGCAACAGAGGCCTGATCTATCCCCAAATGGACTTGGTGATCAATCGTACGCCCCTTGTACCTGTATTCTCGATGGTCCGCAAAACCAGCCATCTTTTTTGACTTGGGAAGTGATTTGAATCGCCCTTTCCAGTGCAAAATGGTGTCGGTGTTTTTCCCGATTTCCACAAATTTCCTGTAATTGGCTTTCCGGAGTTTCTGGTTGACCAGCAGAAATTTTTCCAGCGGGGATTCGGGAAGGCCTTGCTGTTCTCTCAGATCAGGATTCGGGAACAAGAATTCCTCCATTTTTGAGTTGAGAAATCTGTCAGAAATATTGATTTTGTCTTTTCTGAAAGAACGCCTGCCTATATAATAAGGAAAGTCTGCTTTCGTGCTGTTTCCAGAAGGGTCCGTTGCCCGGACACAAATATCCGTACTTGGCTCCTGTTTATAGCTGACCGCAAAAAAGGCCATGAAGATATCAGAGGTCTCTGGGATGCCGTCCATGTCCGGCAAGGGATATCCTGGGAAAAAGTTGTCTCCCACATGAACCCCGCTTCCAGGGCAGGATTCGGACAGCCGGTAAATCACAAGACCTGATCCACCTTGGCTGATGTTGTGGGTTTTGCTCAGAAACTCCACTTGGGGACGCCTTGTGTCAATGATCATTTCTTGGCGAATGTGAGTTTTGTTGCCGTTCAGCCAGCCTCGCCATGCATAATCCCTTGCAATGATATCCAACGTGGCTTTGCCATCCGTCATTCCGAGCGTTCTGGGCTGAACCAGAAGCGTGAACGCATCTTCATGGACCCTGTCCCGCCTGAAAAATCCCCCCGCAGGAAACTCCTTTTTCAAGAGAACAAATTCCTTGCCATCATTCAGCAGCCTGATCCCTATCCGCCGCAGGCCGCTTTTGGCGTCAGAGATTTTCACCGAAAGGTTTTTGGATGCGCTTATTCCCACAAGCGGGGAAGGGGTCACGATGACAGATGGTTTCTCGCCTTCCAGCTTTCCCATCAACAGCCATCCCACAGGCAGAATCACAAAAAAGCATACCCCGATGATCAGTTTTAATCCCGTCTTTTCCATTTGTCTCCCCATTACTGGTTAGTGGTCATTCTGCCGGATTGACAAATCCGGCAGATGGTTCGGATTTGGCAATCCGAACCGAGCGATTTTTTGACGCTCCTGCCGGATTATTGACTCCGAAATATTTTACATGTTTTTTTCGTCGTTTCTGGAAATATTTTGCAAACTGCGGAAATGCTTTGCAACGAAAACACTTTACAACGTAATACTTTGCACTGGGTGCTCTGCAAAGAAAATGTTTTCGCAGAGACAAGCATTGTCTTGTTGAAACTTTCGTTCCCCATTGTCCGAACTGTGATTCGTGTGATTTTCGTGATTTTTTCCATGGCCTGAACTGCGGGCAAGCTCGAACGTCCCCTCTCCTTCCGAAGTCTGCTGGCATCCTGAATCCCCCGACGCCGGCCCGAACCGCGGATTGCCACTGATTGCTCGGATTTCGCCGATTCCTCCGGTCTTGCCTCGGACCCTTTGTTCGCGTCAAGTCCGATTGTGGGTGAGACTTCCGCCCTCACGGCGGATGTGGGTGAGACTTTTGCCCTCACATCTAATCGGCATCTGAGATTCTGTCAATCCCAACATGCCACCTCCCCGTCCGGTCAGTCGACAGCCCGCCGACCAGACGCCGGACCGGGCGAAGGTTTCCCCCCAAAAGGAACGAGACCGCCATTTTTCGCACTCCCCTGGTTGAATTCCCATGGGTGCTTGACGCCAGCAGAAGGTCCGAAGCGAAAACCCGGAAAGAATCAGCGTGATCCGTGCAATCAGTGGCAATCCGCGGTTCAAGCTGGCACCGCGGGAGCTCCGACACAAGCAGGCGTCGTGAAACATCTCGCATTCATGGGCGGTTTCCGCCCGAAAATATTTCCGTAGTTTCCCCACGGGCACGGATTGGAGCGCAAGGCGGGCCTCCGCAGGGCCGAGCCCTGTAAAGCATTTTCGTGGTTTTTCCCAAAAGGCCGCAAAATATTTCGGAGACAATACAGGATTGACAAATCCGGCAGGTTCTAACAAACTCATCCTTAAATGACAGGTTGCCAAATCTGACCGATCATGCGCTCCACAATAGCAGTTAAAAAAAATATGATCAACCCCTGTTTTTCGTTTCTTGACTTTTGTGTTCATACAGGGTAACAAACATCTTTCAGTGTGTAAGCATCTGTGACAGATCAACCTTCCCATTCCCGATCCTGTCAGATTGGCAAGCGGCAAGGATAGGGACCTGGGCCATCAGGTTCACATGGCGCGACACAGTGCCAGAAACCGGGTTTCCCTGCCCTTTTAGATCTACTGAGTAAGTACTTGGCCATAAATTTTTCCGCGCATCTTCTTTGTGCCTTGCGCCTTTGT
>JAOZRQ010000419.1 GCA_029940115.1 Desulfobacterales bacterium | reverse complement strand
TCTCTGTCACTGAAGGGGGGACTGAGGATTCGTACACCATTGCCCTGAACGCAGAACCGTCTGAGAATGTGACCCTCACCGTATCTTCTGATGCTCATTCCCAAGTGAACGGAGGTGAAGACGCGACGCTCACTTTCACCCCGAGCAATTATGATCAGCCTCAGACAATTACTGTGGCAGCCATGGATGACTCGACAACAGAAGGCTATCATACCAGCACCATTACGCATGATGTTTCATCCGCTGACACAGGCTATGATGGCGTGTATATTAAAGATGTGACAGTCGGTATTGCTGATGATGATGTGACATTGTCATTTGTCATAAACGGAGATGGGGTCGCCAAGCATAATGGATCCGAAATTTCAGAGCCGGTGGATGTGGATGCCGACGATGACATGCCATACGCGATTGAGGCGGTTCCGGCTCAGGGGTGTGGCTTTATCAATTGGACAACGCCTGAGGGCGCTCTGAACATCGCAGACACAAATGCCGCGTCAACCACAGTTGAGATTGCTGATGGCGAGGCGATCCCTGAGAATGCCACACTCACAGCAAATTTTGATTGTCCTGTGACAATTGAAGTGACTCCGGACGAGCTATCGCTTAAAGAGCAAGGCCCAACAACTGCCCTATACGACATCCGACTGTTCGGTGACGAGCCGCCTTCAGAAAATGTGACCCTCACGCTTTCATACGATCAGAATCAGATATCTGTCGAGGGAGGGAACGCGGGAGAAGCAATCCTTACCTTCACGCCGGATAACTGGAATCAGAATCAGGAAGTCAGGGTCACAGCCATAGACGATGACATACCGGAAGATAATCCGCATCTGGTAAGCATAAACCATGTTTCTTCCTCTGGGGATGACAAATTTGACGGACTGAGCAAGAGTGTCACCGTTGACATTGAGGATAATGATCATGTGGGGGTTTTGATTGACGCGCCAGAGGGCGGTTTGTCTGCCAAAGAGGGCGAAACATCTGATCCATACGGAGCTGTGTTGACTCATGAACCTCTTCACAATGTGACAGTCACTCTCACATACGACAATGCTCAGATTTCTCTCCAAGGCGCTGATACGCTCACATTCACGCCGGCAAACTGGGATCAGCTTCAGAGGGTCACAGCCAAAGCCATAGATGATGATGAGATAGAAGGCCCGCATCCAATCACCATAGAACACACATCTTCATCCGGTGACAGCAGATACAATGGATTGCAGATTGAAGAGGTGACGGTCAACATTGAGGACAATGACTTCCCCCAAGACAAAGGGGTCACAATTGACGAACATGATGGGGTGTCCGTAGAAGAGGAGGGCAATACCGACTCATATACGATTGTGCTGGACTCAGCACCCTCTGGAAATGTCACAATCACCGTGTCATCCGATGGGGAGACGCGGGTGAACGGCGGAGAGGAAGCGATCCTCACCTTTACACAGGCGAATTGGGACCAGCCTCAGACGATCACCGTTGCGGCCATAGATGATAAGGATTCGGAGGGAGAGCATACCTCAACCATAACCCATGTCGCTTCTGGAGGGGGATATGATGTGGTCCAAATTCAGGATGTGGCGGTTGATGTCAAAAGTGATGATGTGACCCTGACGTTTGCTGTGAACGGAAACGGCAATATCACCTCACCATCCCGCAACTCACTGACAGTGGACACCGACAGCATGCCGTACCCGATTAAGGCGTCGCCTGACACCGGGTATGTGCTTGATCGCTGGACCAGTGATCCTTCAGGAATCATAGAAGATGTGAGCGCGGCCGAAACAACGGTCACCACTTCTGTTGACGCGTCCATCACTGCAAACTTTCAGGAACCACCGCCTCCGGCCAACGATAATTTTGCCAGCGCGGAAACGATTTCAGGCAAAGTGGGCCAAGTGATCGATTGTTCAAATATGGGAGCCGGAAAGGAGACGGGTGAACCAAGTCATGCCGACAACCCAGGAGGCCGGTCGGTCTGGTGGAAATGGACAGCGCCCCAAACTCGGCCATTCTACTTTGACACCTACCAAAGCAATTTTGACACGCTCGTAGCGGTTTACACAGGCTCTCATGTCGGCGCGCTGGATGAGGTGGCGAGCAGCAATGAGAACGGAAGCGATCACAATACAGACCGGTTGGATTTTCAGGGTCAGGAAGGTACCCTGTATTATATCGCGGTGGACGGGTTTGATAACGCCTTCGGCAATATCACATTGAACTGGTGGGTCCCGCCCTCTCCGCCTGTTGAAAACAACGCGCCGAATTCCCTGCCGGAAAAAATCGCAACGAATGCTGATGAATATTTCAGCTACGATCTTTACGAGCATTTTTTTGATCCTGACGGAATTCCCCTCGCGTATGAATTTAAACGGATTTCATGCGAAAAGCTAGGGAAATATGGAGGTGGGTATTCGGGAGACCCTTGGACGGACGACAAAGGAACCTTAAATTCTGGCGGAAAATGGCTGGAACTGGATGAGAATGGAAAAATCCATGGGCTTCCCGGAGATGACGAGACAAGTTGCAACATTGAGATCAAAGTCATCAACACAGAAGACGAGACCAAGTTCATCACCCCTGAGTTTGATCTTGTGATCTGTTCTTCACCTGTTGAAAAGGAACCCCCTCATTCGTTGCCGGAAAAAATCATCGTATGTGAGGGGGAAGATTTTGAATATGATCTGAACGCTCATTTTTTTGCCCCTTCAGGTTCTGAGATTGCATACGAGATTGAGTGGATTAACGGAAAAAAACAGGATGGCCCCCCGATGTATGTATGGAAAGATGATTATGACACCATCCACTTTGGCGGGAGATGGATGACACTGGAGAGTGACGGAAAGCTCCACGGAGAACCCCAAAACAAGGATGTCGGAAGCTATGAGATTGATATTGAAATCAATGATACGATGGGTTGCGGTTCTTCCCTCGCTCCCCGGGTGAACCTCGTGGTCGTCAATCTGGCCGATGCGGTCATCCTCCTTCAGACTTGTGCGGGGATTGCAACGTCGCCTTTTGATTACGAGCGGCTTGATCTCGATTCAGATGGAAAGACAGGCATGACAGACGCCATCCACATCCTCCAAAAAATCGCCGGCCTGAGGTAGTCATCCACCCCCTCCGCATCATCTCTGTCATCATCGGGATCCTTTTCTCAGGCGGATCCCTCTATTTTTCCTTCAGGAACATCCCCTTCAGGGAGCTGCTGCATTCTGTCGCCTCAGTCAATCCGTGGTGGATATTTCCGGCCATCGCGGTCAGCTTTGCCGATTTCATACTGAGCGCGATCCGCTGGCAGCTCATTCTCGAATCGGCCAAGAAGACCGATTTCCGGACCGCATACCATGCCACCATGATCGCACTGATGGCCAACTGCATCCTGCCCGGCAGATTGGGGGAACTGGTCAGACCCATGATGTTGCATCGCCACAACGCGGTCCCCCTCTCCATGGGTCTCGCGTCGGTCACCGTGGAAGGAGTGTTTGACATGATCCTTTTGCTCGTCGCTCTTGCGATCATCTTATGCTCGGTTCAGATTGACCCGGATATTCAAATCCCCTTCGGCCACATCCTTTTGACCAAGTCAACGCTCGAGGCTTTGGGGAAAAGCATGCTGATGGTCTGCCTGACCCTGATATGCGGGATCATCCTGATCACCCTCAGAACGCCCCGGGAAATCATCATCCAAGCCATCCGTCGGATCCCCGAGTCTCGGATCTTCGCGGGTTCGGATCTCAGAGAGACGATACAAAAACGGGTGTGCATCCCTCTCGCTGATATGTCAGAGAACTTCGCGGCAGGCCTTTCAATGTTGAAAAGCACCCAAAAGATATGTCAGTGCGTGTTGCTCACCGTTGCCATATGGATGCTGACAGCACTCACTTATTACATCATGGCCATCGGTTGTCCACGCGTCAATCTCTCCTTTGTCGAGATGATCGCGGTGATGGTGATCATCTCCTTTTTCATATCCCTGCCATCGATTCCCGGAGCTTGGGGATTGTGGGAGGCAGGCGGCATGTTTGCCCTGTCTCTTTTTGGCATTCAATACAAAGACGCGGCAGGCTTTGTCCTGATCAGCCATGCGGTCTATGTGTTCCCGGTCATTCTGGCCGGCTTGTTTTCCGCGATGTTGATCGGGACTGAGAACCTCCGGGAATGCCTCTGTTTCGGCACCACCAAAAGAGGATGACACTCCCCAACAATCCAATGCAGAATAGAACGACTCCGGGAGACAGCCATCCCGGGCGATATCGGAAGATCACCGCATGGTCTCCTTTTCTGACCGAGATCCTCCGAAACATGTCATTTTCAGGAGATATGGGAACCGGCTCTCCGTCAACCCACGCGAGCCATCCCGGAAAGTGCATCTCCCGCAGAACCAGATCGGTCTCCTTTTCAGCAGATACTCGCAATCGAATCTCATTGGCCGAATAACGGCTGATTTCTACGGATGACCCCTCTGGATCCGTCAAGAATGCTCTTGGCAGGACCTTCATGTTCCGGTATAAATAAAGCGGCTTGGGATTGCCAAGACATGTTCCGGGCAACATCTTGTATGTCAGTTTCCACTCAGGCAGAGGCAAGCGGCTTTTACGCGTCAAAAGCCATTTGGGTGACATTTGGCTGAACAACGGGTTTTCCAGAGAAGACATTTTTTGAAAACAGAGAATCCTGAGATCAAGGGGATGCCTGAACGCGACCCCCGGCTCAATTCGGGAAAACCAATCGGTCAACCGTCCGGGGATAAAGGAATCGTATATCTGCAAATCGGCAAATCCGTTCAGGATGGGCAGATTGGGCGGAAATTCCTGCCTCACATATTCGTCCATCAGTTTTGGAGAGAGCCTGTCAAGGTCATCCTGGGTCCGAAACCGAACCAATCGGGGCGGGATATCTGTCTCCACAACGGAGAAACGAGGCAATTGTTCTCGGATTTGCTCCGGAGATGCGGATGCCTGGGACAAGGAGATTGAAGGATGGTATAGATACCCGTTCAGAACGGCGATTTTCAGCACAAAGATCAGTACCACCCCACCGAGCCAGAACGCTCGGTCCTTTCGCATCCAAAGCGACTCACATCCCCATCCGAACAAGATCGGGGTGACCAGAAGAAACGGCATCAGGTAATAATTGTTGTCCACGTTCAACGAAGGATGCAGGGTGATTCCGATGCTCAACAAGGGAACCGACGCGGCCAATATCAGAAACGTCATGGGAATTCTCGAACGCCAAGGTCTTCCCAACATGCAGATGGCGACTCCGACCGGACCCAGATAGGTCCCCAACAGATGGAGCTGGCCGTACAGACCGAGGGTCCCGGTGAGGATTTCTCTGCTTGAAAAGGTATGGGTGCTCTCTCTCAGCAATTCGAGGGTCGCCATGATCTGAATCGCTGCGATGAGAAGCGCGATGAATGTTCCGCAAACAGATGCCTTGAACAATTTCATTCGGCTTTCAGGATGGCTCAGAATTTCGACCGTCAGATACATCCAAAGGGTGATCAGGCCGTATCCCGCGACCTGAAGATTGGTGCTGAGAAACATGAACCCCATGGACAGGAATGCAGCCGGGAAGAGCAATCGGTTCCGCTTCAATCCCATGGCCAAGAAGAAGATCGCAATCGCGGTCCAGTTGCGCGGCTGGTAATTGGAAAAATCCCACCAGAGCGATCCTTGAAAGAGAAAGAGGATTGCTCCCAGCAACGCCGGCAGGATGTGGCAGTCATAAATCCGCAAAAAACCGTAAATCGAAAGGGAGGCCAGAAAAAGGATGCACAAATATCCGAAACTGAAGGCATGAACCGGGTCCTCAATCCAGAGGGATATCCATGTGCTGACCGCAAAGGCCCCGCTCTGATTGTTGGCGGCCAAGGGCATCCCAAGCCCCGCGTAAGGGTTCCAAAGCGGAAATTCCCCCCGCCGAAGGGAGTGATGCGTCAGGGTCCGCCAAGGAAGGAGTTCTTCGAGTTCATCATTCTGATAACCGAAGTAAGGGGAATCATAAACGATTTCCGGTTGGGGAAAGAGTGATCCGCCCCTCCAAAAGATCGGCCAAAAGCATATGATAAGAGACAACAGCAGAATCGGAATCACCGAGATTTTCCACGAAAGCCTTGTCATTGAGCTATTTCCCTTTAAATAAATGGCATCCTTCATTTATGGTTCACATTTTTCAAGCCAAAAAGTTTGTAGTTCCGC